>NZ_JBHSLU010000063.1:449795-531858 GCF_042655245.1 Allobosea massiliensis
TTTAAAAGCGGCCGTTTCCATTTATTATCATGGTGTTGGCGGTTTCAGAAGCCCATCCCGATAGCCGCTTGCTGCCCGATGCCGTCACCGACAACGACCGTAATCGATGAATTCCATTGGCCCCAATTGGTCTGAACGGTCCCGCTCACACCGTCCCAATAGGAAATTCCCGGCTGCGAGTCAGGGCTCGAATAGACCGCGGCAATGCCGCGTCCAGCAACACCGCCACCAGTCTGAAAGCTCTGGTACCCGATGCAGCCATACCGGCAATAGGTGAAATTGAACCCGGTCGTCGCCCACGCGGAAATGGGTGTCGGGCTGATGTAAAACGAGTGGCATGCGTAGCTGCTTGCGCCGTATGCGTCCCAAACGCTCAGGCAGTTGCTCTGCCATCCATAGGAATAGCCCGTATGGGCGTAGCACATGTTCGAGTAGCCACCCGAGACGAACCCGCTGCAGCCCGTGTAGAGCGTGCCATAGCCTCCTGAGTACCCATAGTGGATCTCGATATAGCTCTCAGTGGTGAAGTTGCCAGCTGCAGCGGTCACCCAGACGCTGATCGGAGGCGTCGAAAAGCCCCAGTTGAGGTTCTGCTGGTAGACGACCCCAGTGACGTTGTCGCGAAACTGGATCCAAGCCGTCCCAGAGCTCGGCGCAGGGTTGCCCGCCCAATAGAATGTTGTCGCATCCGCCTGATAGCAATTCATCCCCGGTGGCGAACCGCATGCGTAAAGCGAGAAGTTGCCCGATCCACCCGAGACGTAGACGTGAGCGTACGTCCATTGGCCTGCAACCGTCTGGTTCCACCCCGTCGCATAGTGCGAGGCCGGGGGCATCGCAATCGAGATACGCATGACCTGGCTCACAGAGTTGCCAGCCTGATCCGTCAGCGTGATCGTCGGATAGAAGTCCCCGTAAGTCGAAGGCGTTCCCCAGACCGAACCAACCTGCTGCCAGACGCCCACCTGCCCAGAAACCCAGGTCGGGCCACACAGCATGCCTGCAGGCATTCCCGAGCATGTGACGTTGATAATTCCGGCGCCGCCTGTGCCGTTAACGGCGATAGACCCCGGCTGCTGGAACTGCATATTCAGCAGGCCCACGCTGATCTGAAGCGGCTGCGCCCGGATCTCAAGCGAGTAGGTCGCCGAAGTTGCTACGCCACGGCTGTCCGTCGCGGTGATCGAAAACGAATACGTGCCGGGCCAGGCCGTCGTCGTCCCGTGAATGTTGCCAGTCAGGCCATTGATCCAAAGCCCCGCTGGCATCGCACTGGATGTGAAGGTGTAACCCTTCGGTGTCCCGCCAACCTTCCAACCGCCCCAAACCCGGGGTTCCGGCTGATAGGCGTCGTTGATGGCCTGCCCCTGATAGATGATGCCGGACCCAGCCGACATCGACATCCCCACTGGGTAGTAAATCACATACTGGCCCGTCACGGTCGCCGAACCGGGAGGGCTGTCGTAGATCTTGTCGCGATAATCCTGGACGGTGAAAACCGTAGGCGCCCAGGTGACGGGGTCGCAGCCGGGATTGCTCGCCTGACAGGGATAGTTGACCGCAATGCCGAACTTGCCCGTCTCAGTCTCGAAAGTCAGGCCCGGCGGAAGATTTGCGACGCTATAGGGACGGTATTTGCCCTTGAACCGAACGCCGCCAGAGGCCGTGACTGTGTTGTTGTGGGGGCTACCGGACAGAACCTCAAAATAGCTGACGCCTGCGTTTGGATCGAAATTCAGGCGCAGCGGCGTGTCCGGGCACACCGGAATATCGTTGGTGATCGTGACATTCGCCGATTCCGCCCACACCGTCGATCGCTCGAGCCCATCGGGCCCGCCGAACGCCGAATACATATTGGCCAGAACCCGCAGTCCGCCGTCTGTCGGACGGTACTCCACGCGGACGCGGGACGTGAACTTCCCATCGGGCGTCGGCGCGGTCTCGATGTACCGAACAGTCGTGTTCGCCTCGGTCACCGGGAACGGATAGAGCAGCTCGCGCATGAGATCGACCTGCGCGCCCGTCCCGTACATGTTCTCGATGTGCATCCGATAGGAGCACACCGTCCGAGGGTACGGCACGCTGTTGACCATCGCGTAAGATGCCGACTGCATCTTCTTGTTCAGCGTGACCATGCCTGACGTGTACGAGCCGCCGGCATAGATCATCATGGCGAACGGCAAGATCAGCGCGAACTCGACCGCAACGGTGCCACTCTTGGCGCCGCGCAGCTTTTCGACGAATTTTCTCAGCACGGAGAAAACGGACATTTAGGTCTCCAGGGCGGCTTGCGCTGCGCGCGGCAATTTATTTGCGGGCACCTTGCTTTCCTACACAAGCCGCGCCGCGATCGCAATATTTATGGGTATTTTTCTCAGTTCACAGGCGTGTAATTGACCTGCTCACGGACTCGGAACATCGACGAGGCCGTTAAAATTCGCTGGCCGCCGGCCGCGGTGTTTTGGGGCGACCACAGCGACCAATTCGGAACCGGCAGAGCCGCTCGGATCATGACAATGACGTTTGGCTTGACGCCGAACTGCTGACCAAATGAAGAGTTCTGGATCCCGGTCGCCGAAACCATTTGGGGGATGGCCGGGTCGCTGCCGTCCGCCTTCAATGTCCTTATATCGACCCTGATCTGACTTTTGCATGTCGCCTGGGACACCAGAAGAAGACCTGATTGCTCGCAGATCTTCTGACTGAGGCAATTCGTTGTGTACGGGAACGCAGGTGTTCCATCCGAACACAGCGCCGCTTCTTCATAAACCTTCTTAGCGATCGACTCGACATTGGCGTCGAAGGCGACATTCGCCCAATAAAGCGTCCCCGTCCCCAAGCCGCCCATGATCATGAGCATGAAGGGAACAATCAGGATCGAAAATTCCACCGCCGTAGCGCCGCGGATGTCGGTCGCAATGGAGCGAATTTTGGAAGATGCGGTTTTCATTGTAAAAGGGCTCGTAATTTCGAAAGCCGCGAAAAACAGCGGTGAGCTTTTATAGCGGTTTTTTCAGCGATAAAAAATGCTTTCTTGCGCCGCCGCTTTCGCTATGCGCGAGGCGCTGGTTGTGGAATAATGGCGATAAATTCAGAATTATGGGAATCCCGCAAATGTCCTACGCTTCCATCTGCGAAATGGTGCGCGAGCGCTCACGCGCGTTTGTCGCCGACAGGGGAGGCAACGTCGCCCTGCTGTTCGCACTCGCGCTTCCGGTTGTCGTCGGCGTCGCTGGGGCCGGTGTTGATCTCGGGCGTGGCAGCGCGATGCGCTCTTCTCTTCAGCAGTCTGTCGATGCCACCAGCCAAACGCTCACGGACACCGTCAAGACGTGCCATGACCGCAACCGCACGAATGACGTCACCATCGACCAGGGCTGCCTGAACGACCCACAGTTCATGGCGACGCTTCGCAGTGAAGCGCAGACGCTCGTCGTTCAGAACTTCAAACAGCGCGGCTACGACCAGGCACCGGCTCTGACAGGGCCTATTACGGTCGACCAGATCAACGGTCGGATGCGCCTTCAGGCCAGTGTCGGCTACAACTGCGTCGTCTTCCGCGTGCTGAACTCGGACTGCAATCTGAATGCCGTCTCGGGAACGTCCGCAAATCTCTCCACGCAGGCCCTGACGCTATCGCTCAGCGGCCCAACTGGGCAGCGGTTCATTTACGTCGGCGATCCGACCGTCAATCTGCCTGTGAGCTACAACGTCAGTGGCGGTTGGTCCCCGTATTCCTGGGGTCAGACAGGAATGCCCGGCGGGTTGAGCCTCAACCCCGACGGCAGCACCGAGTCCGCTCAGATCAGCGGCACACCGACTGACCCCACGGTCTGCAACCTCCCTAGCCCCTGCGACCCGCTCCCACTCGCTCCAACGGGCGTCTCCGTCACTGACGCAGGCGACCAGAACCGTGGCGGGCTGAACAAGCAGCAGGTCCAGGGCGTCGTGAACTTCGTCCTGATCCGGCAGCTTCGGCTGCAGCTTTCCGGGGTGATGAACACCGTTCCGAGCCCAACGGCGGGCTCGTACTATGCTGACGCGACCCGCAGCGGTGGGACCGGAAACTACATCTACAGCTGCACGGGTGTTCCCGCCGGCATGAGCTGCAACACGGCAACGGGTCGAGTTTCGGGAACGCCGGGCTACAACCAGAGCGGGACGCTCACGGTCACGGTGACCGATATCACCGATGGCCGCACGGCCAGCGCGTCGATCTCATATCATTTCCTCCCGCCCCCGATCGTACTCTCGTTTGGGACGGGCTACCTGACCGGCACGAACGCCACCGTCGGGTCAACGACGGTGGTCGCGACCGGCGGGTATGGCGTGCTGAACGTCACCTGCGCTTCGTTGCCGCCCGGGTATGCCCACAGCGGCAATCCTGGCAATGAGAGCAATTACGGCACAATCTCGGGCCGTTGGCAGACCCCTGGAGGGCTCGAGCAGAACGGCACGCTCACGTGCACCGCGACCGACCAGGCTGGTCAGGTCAAGACGGCAAATCTGAACTGGGCGATGGAGTACATCGGCAACGACGAGTGCCTCACAAATTCCAGCATCCCCTGCCCGGGCACCTGGGTTGGAAGCTGGGGCACCTGCCGGAATGGCAATGGGATGTGGATCTGCTTCCAGTGGTGGACATGGGGCGGGGGCGAGCTTTCCCCTGATCTCGTCCCGCCCCCTGGTCCGGACACCGACAACTCTCGTGATGGCGAGGTCTGCTCGACCGCCGGCTCCGCGGCCACCGCTCCTGTCTATGGCTGCTATGGCACGAGCAACGGCTGCACGATCACCAAGGGCTGGAACCGACAGTTGGGATCGAAGCTCCGATGCGCTCCCCGAGGCTGAAGCTTTTGGCCGGCGCCGCTACGTTCCCCTCGAACAACGAGGGGAACGTCGCAATCATTTTCGCAATAGCCCTTCCGATCATCGTCGGCACCATTGGAGGAGGGATCGATCTCGCCCGCGCGTCAAAAATGCGCGCCGCCCTCACACACGCAGTCGATTCCACGGCCGCCCGCATCGAAGAGACGCGCATTTCATGTCCGCGAGACTCCAGCTCGCGGAACACCGATATCACCAATTGCACGACCCGAGACGGCGAGAAACTGACCACCTTTGCCGCGCGCCACATCACAGCGGAATTCCAAGGGGCCGGCTTCGACAGCAAGGTCCAAATCGGACCAACCGTCTCACTCAATCCAACCAACAACCGTGTCATTCTGACTGCCACATCGAGCTACAGCTGCACGCTGGTAAAGTTGCTGTCCTCGTCGTGCGACATTAACGTCGGGTCACGCTCAAATACGCCCGCAGGATCCGAAAACGCTGTCGCCGCTATGTCGTTGTCAGCGCCGACCCAAGCCGAAATCTGGATCGACGAATACGGCTCGCCGGCGTTACCGACGCGCCTTTCGGCCAAGGGCGGGAAATCGCCCTACCAGTTCGCGATCGGTCCGAACCTCCCGGAAGGATTGCAGCTGGACCCAGTGTCCGGGAGTATTACCGGGAAGCCATCTGCGATCCCGTGCGATCTGGATTGCAAACCGCAAATCCGGAAAATCGCTGTTACGGCTTTCGATTCATCCAGCCCTAACAGGATGGCGGCGTCAGGCGTCGTCACTTACCAAATCATCCACCCGCTCAAAGTCGAGATTAAGCAGACGCAACAAGGCAACGTATCGTCGCTTGAAACGATCCGGACCGGTGGAAAGCCGCCGTTTCAATACATGTGCATGACCCCGCTGCTGAACACCACGTGCGACACGGCAACCGGCAAAATCGTGAGATTCGGTACCGCTAGCGGAGGGGAAATTACGATAACCGTGACCGACGCCCGCGGGAAATCTGCAACGGCTAAAGCGAATATATCGCCTTAAACGGCTCAATATTCCGGTTAACACTAGGGCAGTTATGGGTGTGATAAATTAAATATGGTTGGGAAAAATATCTCTCGAACCCCATCAAAACGAGAATTTCGACAAAATGCGCTACAAACGGCGCTTGGCTGCAAATTGGCGATAAGCTAATTCGGAGCTCGGAAGTTTCGAATCCCTGCAAAAAACGTTTTAGGAGCAATTTCATGATCAAGCGCATCGCCTTCGCGGCCATCGCAATCTTCAGCGCGTCCATCGCCCATGCGAGCGACCTCCCCTACAACAGCTCCTTCGCGCCGGCCGGCGCCGCCCCCATCGCGGCTGTGCCGAACTCCTGGACGGGCTTCTACATCGGCGGCAACATCGGCGCGATCGGCGGCACCAAGGACGGCTCGACCTTCACCGGCACCTCGGACGGCAACTTCTCGGACGGCTTCAGCGGCAACCGCGTGACCAACTCGACCAAGGCCGGCGCGCTGTTCGGCCCGGTGGTCGGCTACAACTACCAGATCTCGCCTTCCTTCGTTCTCGGCGCCGAGGCGGACTACAACTGGGCGAACGCGGAGCGCCGCTCGTCGTTCAGCAACACCATCGACATCTTCACCGGCGTCGCCACCTACAATGTCACCGCCAACACCCGTTCGCAGCTCGACTCCTTCGGCACGCTTCGCGCCCGCGTCGGCTACCTCGTGACGCCGAACTTCATGCTCTACGGCACCGGCGGCCTGGCCTTCGGCTCGATCAAGCAGTCCGTTCATGCCGTCGACACGCTCGCGGTTCCCGCCGGCGTCGCCACCTTCAGCGACATCAGCGTGAAGAGCACCAAGACGAAGGTCGGCTGGACCGCCGGCGTCGGCGCCGAATACGCCCTGAACCGCAACTGGTCGGTCAAGGTCGAGTACCTCTACGCGAACCTCGGCAAGTCGAACGTCTCGTTCCCCGGCGACGGCCTCTACAACTTCGCAGCCAAGAGCAAGAACGAGTATCAGCTCGTCCGCGCCGGCCTGAATTACCGCTTCTGATCTAGGCATTCATTCGCCTATACTGAGCCCCGCCGAAAGGCGGGGCTTTTTTATTGTGAACGGCAACGCAAAGAGCGCTTCCGTTATTGGGGCTTCCAAATCGCTTCGTGCCATGCGAAACTGTGTGTCGATTTTAAACCCATTTTTCCGGTCAGTTTTTTGGCGCGGTTTTTCGCGCTCGAATTGATTTCAGGCCTTTATCACATGCGTCATTTTATCGGATTAGATGAGCAGAAGCTTTTGCGCGACCGGCGCGAGGTCATGACGCTCTTTGAACCCGAACGGCTTTTGAATTCCCACGTCCTGATGTGCGGGATGTCGGGGACTGGCAAATCATTCCAGTCGAAGCGGCTCCTGGAAAGCGGAGCCCGCGCCGGCATCCCGATCGAGGTCTTCGACGTCCACGAGGAGCTTCACGACGTCTGGGGCGCGCGCGCCATCAAATACAGTCAGGCGACCGGGTTCGGATATAACCCCCTCACGCTGGACACCGACCCTCACGTCGGCGGCGTCAACCGCCAGGTCGATTTCTTCGTGGGCCTCATCAAGGAGGTTTCCCCGCAGCTGGGCGTCAAGCAAGAGAGCGTCCTGCGCAACATCGTTCGGGATACCTTCGCCGCGATCGGCATCTACCAGAACAATCCTGAGACGTGGCGCCGGCTCGAGATCACAGAGGCTGAAAGAGCCTCCATCATTGAAGCTCGCCAGTGGTCCCAACTTCGGCGCTACTACCCAACGCTGGACGATCTGCGCTCCTATGCGATGCGAAAGATCACCGCGATGACCATCGGCGGGGACAATCAGGCTGTCGGTGCCTACGAACAGGTGCTCAAGCTCAGCAAGCAGCGCACACGCCTGACCAACGCTTACAACAAGACCTCGAACGACACCGAGCTCGAGAAGCTCGCCACTCAGATCGAGGCCGCTCAAGAGAAGGCCGTTGACGCCTACAGCGCCTTCGTGAAGAGCATCCAGACCGGGCGTGAGCCCGAGGACATCATGAAGTACGACAGCGTTGAGGTGCTGAATTCTGTCGTGGCTCGCCTCGACCTTCTCTCGGCCGCCGGCACCTTCAGAGCGAACCCGCCGCCATTCGGAAACGCGCAGGTCAAGGTGCACCAGATCAAAGCACTGACGACCGAGCAGCAGGTGCTTTTCACAAAGCTTCGCCTTCGATCTATCTTCGAAGAGCTGAAAAAACTCGGCCCCACAGAGAGTGGAACCGAGTTGCGCAAGATCGTTTTCATTGATGAAGCGCACAAATACTTTAGCAAGGCGCCAGAAGACGTTCTCAACGTCATTGCGAAAGAGGCGCGTAAATTCGGCCTTGGGCTCTGGTGTGCTTCTCAGCAGCCAACAGAATTCCCGGAAAGCTTCCTCACGAACGTCGGGACGACGATGCTGCTTGGCATTCACTCAAGCTTCTGGAAGCGGACGTCCGTCATGCTTCGCATCAGCGAGGACGAGCTGCGAGCAATTCGCCCGAAGGAGGTGATGGCCGTGAAAATGATGCGGGACGGGGAAGCCGATCCGCCATTTCAGGTCACAATCGTGCCGAACCCGAAAACAGAGGCCGGACGCCGCGCGGCCGCAAAAATGAGCCCCGCTCGGGCCGCGTGATCTCCGCGAGGACACATGATCCCATCACTTATCTGCTCGGCCGTCCGGATCGACGACCCGAGCAAAGTCGTTTCGCTCGATCTCACGCCGGCTCTGGCGAACCTTGATCACCGGCGGGCCAGCGTCCTGATCGCGCGCTTAAAGGCGCGCGAGGCCATCTTTGTCCAGGATCTCTCGGCCAGCATTCCGGACGAATGGCGGAAACACTTCTGGGCGTCGAATGTCCGCATACCGGACCTCTACGATCGCGCGTCCGAGTTCATCGTCGCGATAGGAGAGCTGACCGGTCTGAGGTCCTGGCAGGCGCTAGCGTTCGCGAGACAGGATGCTCAGCTGACACTCGCATCAGCCAAGAAGCTGCAGAACGCGGTTTCCACGGCCCGGTTTGTCTCCCTATCGAAATGCACCGCTGCGATGCTCTACGACGATCTGGGCGACGCCTATGGGGACACCGACACCATCATCGATCAGTCGTTTTCGCATGAGGATTTGATCGCCGCGGTCGGTCACCCCAACTGGGAAGGCACCGAGGCCGATCGCAGCGAACACATGGTGCAATCCAGCGCATGGGTGCGCGTGAATGCCCGGCCGTTCGCGTTCTCGACGAAACCTGTGACGTGGGACGGCGTCTCCCAGGACAACCTCACATCCATTCTCGAGGATGAGCCGGACCTGATCGAGGGACAGTTCATTGAACGCGTCTGGACGGGCCTTGAGACCGATCTCGACGACAACCACTATGAGGACGCTCACGAGGCCATCCGGCGCAGCGATGACCTCACAATGGCGCTGAAAGCATGGTTCGCAGCCCGCAGGCTGTCGACGAGCGACGCTGAAAAAGCATTCGCGGCTGTTCAGGCTTGGAATAATGCCAAGCAGATCACATCGCATTTCCCCGACATGAAGACCGTTGTCGGCCTTTTCGATGATGTCGACCATCAGGAGGCTCGCGACTGGGTCGATCGCTACGTCCGCCGGGTCGAGCGCACGTTGGACGCAATCAATGGCCTTTGGCGCAGCGCATTCGTCGATCCGGAAAAGGCGATTGCCGACGCCAGATCGATCGGATTTTCGCTCGTCTGCGAACCTAAGCACTCGAGCCGGCAAAAATGGCGATGGATCAACGACGCGACCGGTGAGATTTCGGCGAAATTCCTCACGCTCGAATTATGTGTCGAATCCCTACCAGCCCCGAGACCCCAAACTGGCAAAGCGACATGAACTGCACGATCTTCGTTCCCACTCCCGATTCCGCCACCTCTCGCCAAATCGCTGCCAAAAGCGCGATTGTGGCGGCCGCGGAAGGCGATCCGACGATTTTTCACTACGAGGGGAACGTCTATAACTCGGTGAACATGCAGCGTTACGTCGACCGACTCTGCTCGGCGGCGGGCCGGCTGGCGACGCACTACCCGACCTCCGCGATGGCGGCATTCTGCCCTTCCGAAATGATCGCCGTCGGAACCTTCGACGCGGAATTCAACTGCATCACAGCATTGACCGATCCTGAAGCGCTCGAACGCTGGTCAGGTGAAGACCGCCTGGACTTCGCAGGAAAGCTGCTGCCCGTTGGCCTGGTGCCTTTCTCGGCCGAGAATGAGAGCGTTATGCGCACCGCGCGCTATCTCGGTCGCAACAATCGCGAGCTCGCTTATAGGACGCTGGCAGGGCAGTTGATCGTGATCTCAACGCTTCGCCCCAAGTTCGCCGATATTCGTGCTGTGCGCGAAAAATGGGAGCGCTGAGAAGCTCTGACTTTTAATGCCGATAAATCGGGTCTGCGGCTTTCTGATTAAAGCCCAATAATTCAAAGGGTCCGGAAAACGGCCTTTCGTTTACCTCCGCTACAAGATTTAGTATCATATGCTGAGCGGCCGCAATAAATGCCGCCGACACGCATTTTATCCATAATAATCGCCCTCAGTGCGATTTCGATTTTTTGGAGTCCCTTAAGTGCAGATCGATCGTCGCCACACCATCGCGTCGGAATCGCCATACGCGAAAATCGCCTTTCGCACCGCATCGAGCGAGATCAAGAACCCCGACGGCACCGTCGTGTTCAAGGTCGACAACATCGACATCCCGGAAGCCTGGTCCCAGGTCGCGAGCGATGTGCTGGCGCAGAAGTACTTCCGCAAGGCCGGCGTCCCTGCTCGCCTGAAGGCAGTTCCCGAGCGTGGCATTCCGGCGTGGCTGTCCCGCCGGGTCGCCGACAAGGATGCCCTGGCGTCGTTGCCCGAGGCCGAGCGCTATGGCTCCGAAACCGACTCCAAGCAGGTCTTCGACCGCCTAGCCGGCTGCTGGACCTATTGGGGCTGGAAGGGCGGCTATTTCTCCTCGGAAAAAGACGCTCAGTCCTTCTACGATGAGCTGCGATTCATGCTCGCGACCCAGATGATCGCTCCGAACTCGCCGCAGTGGTTCAACACCGGTCTTCACTGGGCCTATGGCATCGACGGCCCGAGCCAGGGCCACTTCTACGTCGACTTCAAGACGGGCAAGCTGACCAAGTCGGAGTCCAGCTACGAGCATCCGCAGCCGCACGCCTGCTTCATTCAGGGCGTCCAGGACGATCTCGTCAGCGATGGCGGCATCATGGACCTCTGGGTCCGCGAGGCGCGCCTGTTCAAGTACGGCTCGGGCACTGGCTCCAACGTCTCGATGCTGCGCGGCGAAGGTGAGCGTCTGTCGGGCGGCGGCAAGTCGTCGGGTCTGATGTCGTTCCTGAAGATCGGCGATCGCGCGGCTGGCGCCATCAAGTCCGGCGGCACCACGCGACGCGCCGCCAAGATGGTCGTGGTCGATGCCGACCATCCGGATATCGAGGCCTATATCGACTGGAAGGTCGAGGAAGAGCGCAAGGTCGCAGCTCTGGTGACCGGCTCGAAGACCAACAAGCGTCACCTCAACGCCATCATGGCGGCCACCAAACTCGAAGACGGCAGCCGCGACTTCGACCCGTCGACCAACCCGACGCTTCGCCAGGCCATCCGCCAGGCCAAGCGGTCGGCGGTGCCCGAGAACTACATCAAGCGGGTCATCGACATGGCGCGCCAGGGCAAGGAAACCGCCAATTTCCCCGAGTACAATGTCGACTGGGACTCGGAAGCCTACCTGACGGTGTCTGGCCAGAACTCCAACAACTCGGTCTCGGTCACCGACGACTTCCTGCGTGCCGTCGAGGCCGGCGACAACTGGAACCTCATCGCTCGTACCGACGGGCGCGTCATGAAGACGCTGAAGGCCGGCGATCTCTGGGAGAAGATCGGCGAAGCGGCTTGGCAGTCCGCGGACCCGGGTCTGCATTTCAACACGACGATGAACGACTGGCACACCTGCCCCGCCGGCGGGCGCATCCGGGCGTCGAACCCGTGCTCGGAATACATGTTCCTCGACGACACCGCCTGCAATCTCGCCTCGGCCAACCTGCTCAAGTTCTACGACACGCAGACCGGCAAGTTCGACCTCGGCAGCTTCGAGCACGTCTGCCGGCTCTGGACCCTCGTCCTCGAGATCTCGGTCACGATGGCGCAGTTCCCGTCGAAGGAGATCGCGCAGCTCTCCTACGACTACCGCACGCTGGGCCTGGGCTACGCCAACATCGGCGGTCTGCTCATGACCATGGGCCTTGGCTATGACTCCGCCGAAGGCCGCGCGATCGCAGGTGCGCTGACCGCGCTGATGACCGGCATCGCGTACAAGACGTCCGCGCAGATCGCTGGCGAACTCGGCCCCTTCCCCGAGTACGCGAAAAACAAGGACAGCATGCTGCGGGTCATCCGCAACCATCGCCGGGCCGCCCATTCGCAGACCGACGGATACGAGCTGCTTTCTCGCAACCCCGTGCCGCTGGATGCCGGCTCCTGCCCAGACGAGGATATGGTCACCCGCGCCCGCCTCGCCTGGGATGAAGCGCTCGACCTCGGAAACCAGCATGGCTACCGCAATGCCCAGACAACCGTCCTTGCTCCGACCGGCACTATCGGCCTCGTCATGGACTGCGACACGACCGGCATCGAGCCGGACTTCGCTCTGGTGAAGTTCAAGAAACTCGCCGGCGGCGGCTACTTCAAGATCATCAACCAGGCGGTTCCCAACGCGCTGCGCCAGCTCGGCTACCGCGAGGGGGACATCGCAGAGATCGAAGCCTACGCCGTGGGACACGGCTCGCTGCGCCAGGCTCCCGGCGTCAACCATGTGACGCTCGCTCGCGCGGGCTTCGATGACGACTCTCTGGAGAAGATCGAGAAGCAGCTCAAGAGCGCCTTCGACATCAAGTTCGTCTTCAACAAGTGGACCCTCGGCGAGGACTTCCTCGTCAACGTCCTGAAGGTGCCCGCCGAGAAGCTCGCCGACCAGACCTTCGAGATCCTGCCGTTCCTCGGCTTCTCGAAGCAGGAAATCGAAGCCGCGAACGTCCATGTCTGCGGCGCGATGACCCTGGAAGGCGCCCCGCATCTGCGCCGCGAGCACTATCATGTGTTCGACTGCGCTAATCCGTGCGGAAAGACGGGCAAGCGCTATCTCTCGACGGCAAGCCACATCCTCATGATGGCTGCGGCGCAGCCGTTCCTGTCGGGCGCGATCTCCAAGACGATCAACATGCCCAACGACGCGACCGTCGAGGACTGCAAGGACGCCTACATGATGTCCTGGCGGCTCGCTCTGAAGGCGAACGCGCTCTACCGCGACGGCTCCAAGCTCTCCCAGCCGCTCAACGCCGCCCTCGTTTCCGACGACGAAACCGACGACGAGGACGTGCTCGCGGACGTCTTCGGCAAGAGCAATGCCGCCAAGGTGGTCGAGCTCACCGAGAGGATCGTCGAGCGTGTCGTCGAGAAACGCGTCCGCGAGCGGGAGAAGATGCCCGACCGCCGCACTGGCTACATCCAGAAGGCGACCATCGCCGGCCACAAGCTCTATGTTCACACCGGCGAGTACAAGGACGGCCGCCTCGGCGAGATCTTCATCGACATGCACAAGGAGGGCGCCGCCTTCCGCGCGATGATGAACAACTTCGCTATCGCGGTCTCGCTGGGCCTGCAATACGGCGTGCCGCTCGAGGAGTACGTCGAGGCCTTCACCTTCACCAAGTTCGAGCCATCGGGCTTCGTGCAGGGCAATGAGCGCATCAAGAACGCGACCTCGGTTCTCGACTACGTCTTCCGCGAGCTCGCCGTCTCCTACCTCGGCCGCCATGACCTGGCGCACATCAAGCCCGAGGACCTCTCGCTGACCACCGTCGGCCAGGGCAAGAATGACGGCACGCTCTACGAGGACACCGCCCATGCCCGTCTCGGTTCGAACGGCTTCGTCCGCGGCGAGACGCAGACGGCGCGGGCGATCGTGATCGAGGTTGCCCGCAGCGAGATGGTCCAGAGCGAAACCGCGCGCACCGCGGACATGTCCTCTGCCCCCGTCCTCGAGATGGCGGCAGCCGGCGCGGTCGCGCCGACTCGGAACTTCCGGGCCGAGGCGATCGAACAGGGTTACAGCGGCGACGCCTGCGGCTCTTGCGGCTCCTTCACGATGAAGCGTGCGGGCACCTGTCTGGCGTGCACGTCATGCGGCGGCACATCGGGAGGGTGTTCCTAACGCTCTGAAATAAATCGCTTTTTTGGAGGCGCCCGGCTCTAAGCCGGGCGCCTTTTTCTTTGCGGATTCTCCGATCCCGGGGGCAGCGCCGCGACTGCCACCCCCTTTAAAATCCCGGAGAGAAAACAATGGCGCACGATGTGCAGGTCCAGGAGAATTCGGTTCTCAATGCCGGCGCCGACCCCTCTGGAGTCGTCGCGATGATCCAGCATCAGGCTGGGCCGCTTCCGCAGATCGAGCTTGCCTACGAGGACGAGATCCAGACGCTCTGGGTCACCATCCGACCCGAGCCCAAGCCTGTCTTCACTCTCACCCTGCTCGACAGCCTGGTGAAGGTTCAGATGGCGATCGCAGCGCTCTGGGGCGCTCCCCAGCAGTACCATGCCGCGCCAGTGCGTTTCCTCGCCTTCCGTGGCGAGGGCCCCTTCTTCACGCTCGGCGGTGACCTCGACTTCTATCTGGACTGCCTCGCCAAGAACGACCACGCGGCGCTCGCCGAGTACGCGCGTCTCTCGGCCGAAGGCGCGATCTGGAACAGCAATGGCGTCGGCGGCCTGGTCGTGACCCTCGCCACGGTCCACGCCAAGGCGATCGGCGGCGGCATCGATGCGGCCCGCTCATGCAACCTCATGGTCGCAGAGGCCGGCGCGTCGTTCGTCTACCCCGAGATCAAGTTCAATCACTTTCCGATCACCGCTGTCGCGATCCTCTCGCGCCGCATGGGGGCGGACGCAGCCCAGGAGCTGCTTCTGTCGGGGGAAGAGCTCTCGGCAGACGCCTTCATGTCAGTCGGCGGCCTCGAGGCAGTGGTACCTACCGGCACCGGCGAGGATTGGATCCGGCAGTACTGCCGGCAGGCCAAAGCCAACCACGCCGCTCGGGTCGCGCTGTTCTCGGCATTCAACCGCCGGGCCGGCGACCTGAGGCAGGAACTCAAGCATCTCGGCGAGGACTGGGCCACATGCATGCTGCGCCTCACCCCGGCCGAGATTAGCAAGCTGCAGCGGATCGCCTCCGCTCAGGAACGCATGCTCAGCCGGGCCTATCAGCCGCGGGCTGCCGCCTAAGCCTCGCAAGCGCCTGCTGCACACCGGACGTCCCCAGCCCCCCGATGCTGCCAATGGACGGCACGTTGCACTGAAACGCTGCACGGTCACTATGGGTGACCATGCAGCGGGATTTTCGACATGTTTACGCCTTGGGTTGGATCCGAATTCGGAAACGCTGGAAAACCGTTGGCCGCAAAAAGGCTGCTGGTCCTGGGCGAGTCTCACTATTCCGATGAGCACGAGCTCGGATCTTACGAGCCCGGAATGACCCTCGACGTCGTCGGCCGCTATCGAACCGGAAAACGTGAAACCTGGATGAGGACGTTCGACAACCTCGCCGCAGCGATCGCTGGTCAGTCGAAGCGGATCATAGGTAGGGACGGCGTGAACGCGATCTGGGAACAAATCGCCTTCTACAACTACGTCCCGGTGGTCGCCGCAAGCGGTTCGCGCACCCCTCCCTCCGAAGCTCATTTTGCCTTAGGCGCCCCTCCGTTCGAAATCCTGCTGGACAACCTGCGGCCAAACGCGATCCTCGTCTGCGGGTACCGGCTTTGGGCACGCTTCATTCCCCGCCACGCTTCCGGTTACGCCGACAACGTCTGGAAACCGTCGACGCCATTTGCGTCGATCACCGAGCGGAACATCCCCGCCCTACGAATGGTCCACCCCTCTACTGGGTATTCTCCATCGTTCTGGACGCCATTTATCGAGGAGCTGCTAGAGCGGGCCCACGAGAAATAGGCCCCGCAGGAGCGCCATCAGCGCCTTCATGCTCGAAATCACCGGGTGGATTCAGATCATTTTTTATGGTCCTAACCCCTGGAATTGGAACTGAAATTGGACACGAAGAAGTCGATCCTCGATATCTCAACCGCTCACGTTTCCATCTCATCACGCGAATGGCTGGACAAGCAGTCTGCCATCTCCCTGGCCTATCGAACCGTCACCGACGAGCGCCCGGTCGCCACCATCGCAGGCTTCGGCTACGGATGGTTCCTGACCGCAAATCCGCCTGAAGGCGCAGGCGAAGCGATGCCCGACGACATCAATCGTCTCCTCGAATACGCCCGCGCTCAGAATTGCGAGTACGTCGTGCTCGACCGCGACGCCGACACCGTCGGAGAGCTGCCCGAGTTCGAATAACTCGACACCATCAGGCATACAAGGACCGAACCGACGCCGCTGTCAGCTACGCGGAAAAATCACGCTAAAAATCGCAGCGCGCTGCACAGCCGGCGCCTAATCGCTGATCAGGATGAGCGGCCGCACAGTCGACCGCAAAGGACGCCCATGGCCGAAACAATTCCGTCATTCGCCGATTACGACCACATCATCGTGGCGATGTCGACCGGCAAGGATTCACTCGCCTGCCACCTCAAACTGATCGAGGACGGCGCCGACCCTGCGAAAATCGAGTGGTGGCATCATGACGTGGATGGGCAGGAGGGCTCGTCTCTCATGGACTGGCCAATCACGCGAGACTATGGCGCAAAGCTCGCCGACGCCTTCGGGATTCCCCTCTATTTCTCCTGGAAGGAAGGTGGGTTCGAACGGGAAATGTGCCGAGACGGCGCACCCACGGCCCGCAACCACTTCGAAACGCCATCCGGCCTCAAATCCGCCGGCGGAAACTCGCATAAGACAGGCACGCGCAGGAAATTCCCTCAGTGCTCGGCTGACCTGTCCGTACGGTGGTGCTCCGCCTACCTGAAGATCGATGTCGCCTCGACTGCGATCAACAACCAGGAGCGCTTTCTCGGCAAGCGAACCCTGTTCGTTACCGGAGAGCGCGCGCAGGAAAGTGCCGCCCGCGCGCGGTACAAAACGTTCGAGCCGCACAGGACCGACCTTCGTCACAGTCCGCGGCGCTATCGACACGTCGACCACTGGCGCCCGATTCACGCATGGTCGGAAGAGCAAGTCTGGGACATCATCCGGCGGCACGGAGTGAACCCCCACCCTGCCTACCATGCCGGGTTTGGGCGTGTGAGCTGCATGAACTGCATCTTCATGAGCCACAATCAGGCTGCCACGATCCAGGCCCACGCACCCGACCGCATCGGCAAGCTGGCGAATTACGAAAAGGAATTCGGCTGCACCATTCACAGAACCCTGGGCGTTCTGGAGCGTGCCGCCAAGGGGACGCCCTACGAGGCTGCAACCTCTGAGGCGATGAAGCGATGCCTTGGCGAGGAGTACGATCTGCCGATCCTGGTCGACCCGAAGAACTGGATCATTCCAGCGGGAGCGTTCGGTGAGAGCTGCGGCCCCACGTGATATAATCAAGCCACGTCAGTTTTAATCGCATTTTCCGGATGAAATGATGTCCAACAACAAAAGCCTGTTTTCGATCACCGCCAAAACGCCCGAGGGCGAAAATGCGGTGACCGAGGTGCGCGTCGACCTATCCAGCAAGACAAAGGCCTCCGCACTGCTCGAGGAAATCCTGCGCGAAGCGAAGCGGAACATCGCCTCACGATCAGTCAATTTCGACGATTTCAGCGGTGACAGCGCATATCTCGACGCGCTGGATGCCGCGGTCGAGAAGGTGACAGTCGAGGCCATCTCCGTCGGCGAAAACGACACCCATTTCTTCTGTCGCGCACGTGTCTCCGACGTCGACCGACGCATCTTCGTCCGCAATATTGCGGCGCCGTGCGCCGGCGCCGCTTCAATCCTCATGATCTGGGAACTCTCTCAGGTCCTGTCGAAGGCGATCACCGACGAAGATGCGCTTCTCGATTTTTTCGACGGTGTCGAACTCGAGACGCCCTATGCCATCCAGGCCGCCGAAACAGTCGCTCGATCCTATGTCGTTTCCACGCCAGCCGGCGACGACGTGCTGGTCGCGACAAACCGCCCCTCGATATCGAGAATGATCGACGACGTCGCCGAGGTCTTCATTCTCGCCGCGGTCATCGATCCCACGATCAACCCCGAGCAGTTCACGTCAATCTCGAAGCTGGGCCCGTCGGTCCGCTACAGCACCGAAGCGCGATACAATGACGGCGATGATCACCGGACCTGGGTCGAGGCCACCGACGACGAGGAAGCGGAGTTCCACGCCGCGTGCGAGGTTGAGGCCAACCAGACCGGAAACGCCGAGAAACCTGTCATCGACGACCTCGGCGACTTTATCGAGGGCGTCGACGGCATCAGAGTGACATCGTGCGAGCCTGATCCCGTCACCCGCGAAGAACTACTGCAGGCCGTCCGAGATGCCGTCGTTGCCTATGACACCCGCTCTGGCTTGCAGGATGCCATGAGCAAGCTTCGGGACATGGCCCAGAGCATGGCGGCCTGATCCAGATGACATTCCTGCGGTGGATCTCCGAAAACCAGCTGTCCGCTCTCGGCGCCTGCTTGCTGCTGCTCGTCATCGTAGCGGTGCTCGCCCACCGCTACGCATCCAGGCCCTCGTTCAAACGAAGGGCGTTGATGACCGACAACGAGCAGGAGTTCCACCGACGGCTCCTCGCCGCTCTGCCAGATCTCGAAATTTGGCCGCAGGTGCCAATCTTTGCGCTTATCGAACCCACTTCGCGACAGGGATCGGCGAGGTGGAAGCGCGGGTTGCGGCTTATTTCAAATCGACGCGTCGATTGGGTCATCGCAAGACGCGGAATACCCGTCCTCGTCATTGAGCTCGACGACAAGACTCATGACGCGAAAAATGATAAAAGGCGGGATAAGTTGCTCGCTTCATGCGACTTCCACGTATTGCGCTTTAAATCCCATCAACGTCCGTCGCCCGACGAAATTCGGCGCGACGTTTTGCAGTCAATTTAATATGGCGAATTTTGTGGTGTTCGAGGGTATCGACTGCGCGGGAAAGGGCTGTCAGGTGCGGCTTCTCACTGACCACCTTCGATCGGCGGGCAAGACGGTCACGACCACGCGCGAGCCCGGCGGTACCCCTGCAGCCGAGACGATCAGAGCCGGCCTCCTCTCCGGTGCGTTCAAGGATTATGGCCCCATTGCAGAGGTCATGATGTTCAATGCGGCCCGCGCACACCATCTGGCCGAAGTGATCCGCCCAGCGCTTGCCCGAGGCGAAACCGTCATCTGCGATCGCTTCTACGATTCAACGCTCGCCTATCAGGGCGCCGGCGACAAGGTTGACGTCGCCTGGATCAAAACCATCCAGGCTGCTGTCGTTGGCGATACGGTTCCCGATATCGCGTTCATCATCGACATTCCGGTCGACATGTCCGTAGAGCGCCTGAGGATGCGCGGCGCTGATCCCGACCGCTTCGAGGGCGCCGCTCGCGACTTTCATGAGCGTCTTCGGCAGGCCTATCTCGATATCGCAGAAGCCGAGCCACGGCGATGCCGAGTCATCGATGGAACGCGCTCGATCGAGCAGGTCCATCAGCAAATCATAACCGAGATGGCGAACGCCGCTCGCGCGTGAATTCACGCACCAATCGCTAGAATGAGGTCCCTATCTCTATGAAACGCCTTCTCGTCATCGCCTTCGCACTCGCGACCAGCACGCTCGCTTTTGCCACCGACAGACCCACCGATCAGGAGATCCTGAAGGCGGCGCAGGACCAGGGTATCGCGAACCTCGCAACCGCCAGCGGTCAGCCGGGAGATCCCAGTGCCTGGCGGATCAAGGGCGTTCTGATCAAGTCCGACGCTGACCCGAAATCAACCGACCCACTCGCCGTCTACGCACAGGTCGAAGCTACCACCGACCTTTTCCTCGAGGCGCGGAAGATCGACGGGAAGACAATCGTAACCCCCACCTTCCAGACCGGCGCCGGCATCTCGATCCCCGGCAAGATGCTCTTTCAGCGCGTCGGCTTCTTCACCCGATCCTGGGAGATCAAATTCGCCTGGAATAACGCTCTCCCCCCGGGCACTCCGCTGGCGACCTTCGAAAACGCAATTTCGTCGCAGTCCGATGAGGGTCGCGCGCTTTCCATGAAAGTCGCCGCTGACATCAAAGCCGACCTGGATCGCCAGGTTGCGGAATCAGCAAACCGAACGGCCAAGTTCGAGCTCGACCGCGCGGCAGCTCAGCAGTCCATGGAGCGGGTCCAGCAAAAGGATGAAGCCGACATCACGGCAGCCCTGGCGAAGTTCGTCGGCAAATGGCTCCCCTACACGATCGTCACCCCGACCGAAGATCCGAAGAACCCGAAGAGCGAATTCAGGGCGGTGCGCATCGACGAAATTGGAGCCGATGGCGCGGTGCTCACCCTCCTTCTCGGCAGCGACGAACAAGCCAAGCGCGCGCCAGTCAAAGCCACAGTTGGCGACGGCCGGCTCAACTTTCGTGACAGCGACGACTGCCAGGTCGATGTGGCTCCCAGCCGCAGGGAAAATGGGGAGCTCTTCATGCTTTTCGGCTCCCGGCTTTGCAACGTTGCCCGCCAGCACCTGAGCATCGTGCTCGAAGAGCGGACACCCAAGCAGGTCTCCGAGTTCGTCATGCGGATGAAGAACTCCCCTTCGCCGGCTCCTTCGAAGCCGGCCTTGCCGCTTCCGAACCTGAAACCCTAAGGCGACCAATGCACTGGATACTCCTCAGCGTCGTCATCCCAGCGCTGGCGTTCGGCATCTCCAAGCTGATGCCTGAGAACCCGAACGCGGCCGTCATCACGGCGGCCGCGATGTGTCTGCTTTTCCTGAAACTCGCCGAGACCAAATGGGTCAAGATCAGGCGGGGGCCGGGCATAGCGACCGTCATCATGTGGCTCGCCTACCTGGTCTTCACGGTCGGAGCCGCGGTTATCACCTACCGGGATGCGTCAGCGCAGAATATTGGCGTCTTTGCCGTCATGCTCGGCTCTGGCCTGTTCCTGAAGTTCTGGCCCAACTGGCCGCGCGTGATCACCCGCGTGGTCAACGCGGAGCGCCATGACCAGCTCGCTCGGATCCTCAACGACTTCGAGGATGAGGAGCACCCCGCGCTTCAGGAATACCCTCTCAAGCGCCTGGCCCGATTTTCGGTGGTTGAAGCCGGAGGGCAGAAGCGAGCAGTGCTCAAGCTTCTGGGTGACCCCAACCCTCTTGACTGGAACCGAATGGGCCCAGTGCTGAACTGCTGGATCGTATCAGCCGACGGCAACTCTGCATGGCCAATCGAGATCGAATTCCGGAACTCGAAAGCCACCGTGAGCCTCGGCGCATTTCACGCCGGCGGACCCACGGTGGCGATAGATCTCGAAGAAGGCGAAGTGTTCATCCGCCACGTGAAGAGCAAGCCGCGCAATGCCGCGCGCAGGCGCGAGATCGATCAGAACCCGAACCCGTACCTGACGCACGCCTCGCAAATGCTCGCCGGTGCAGAAGGGAAATCCGCTGTCGAGCTCCTGGCGCTCAGAAGGGATCTCGCAAAGCGCCTGCATCCTGATCAGCACAGAGGTCCAGATCAGAAGCAGCGGGCAGATGCGCTTGCGATCGCAAACGATCGCCTCGACCAGCTCATGGCCTATGCCCGATGAAGAAACGCCGGCTCAGGGAGCCGGCGCTGTAGCCGCAGAGTAGCTGGCCGAAACGCTGTCGACGGTTCCAACCGTCGCATTGCGCATGAACGGCGTCCCAGCCACGAGCATGAAGCCGAGAAGGACCGCGAATAGACCGTACTCGATAGCGGTCGCGCCGCTTTCGTCCTTCGCAACCCGTGCAAAACCGCCGCGCATTTTGTGAGATCCCTCTGTTCCCTAAAGGCGCGACCAATGGGCGCCAATAACGTCGGATACCATGCGCTTTCGGCGGCGGCACCCAGCACTGTCGAAAATAAAGCCGCCGGGCTTGACCATAATTAACGAACCATTGCAGTTCGTTTTATCGCGATTTATTGGCCCGACTTAATCGACAGGCCGAGCCGCGAAGCCTTGTTATCGGCCGCCCCCTCAGCGCCAGCCGATTGAACCTCGGTGATCCCCACTGGCACGGGCGGAGAAAAGCCGATCGACAGCCGGACTGGCATCGCCAGAAACTTTTCGACCTCGGATGCCGCTCCCTGAGCGAACTCTTCATCTAGCCCAAGCTGGCCACGAACAAACGGCAGAACCGCACCCGACATCTGCCTGCGCTGCTCACCGTTCATGAACATGAGCATGGTGCGGATCGGCTCAGCGGGCGTATACGAGACGGAAGCCTGCTTGAGTTTCGGGGCGCCGGCGAACAGGCCATATCCCAGCATCAGGCTCAGGCGGTCGGCCGCGGGCTCGATACGCTCCATCGAGAAGCGCGCACTGATATCGCCGAACTGCACCTGTTTGACCGACATTGTGCCATCGATCTCCCGGGTTTCGCCGTTCCCGGAGATCGACATTTCAGCCTGGATGCCTTCGCTTGCCGACCCCAGCTTCAATTGATCCGACCGGACGCCCTCAAACCGAGCGCTCTGCCTGAAAGCAGCGGAGGGGTCGCCAGTCATCGACAGGGTGTAGCTCGAAACCCGAACCGTCCCGCTCTTCGAAGGCGCCACGATATCCATAAAGGTGACACTGAGATCGCCATCGACAGCGAACGCGGCGACCCCCAGATTCTTCGCCTTCGCAGGCCCCATCACCATCGACCGAGCGGCAATTGCCTCCTCGCCGCTGATCATCAGCCCGCTCCCCGCGATGCCCTTGAACGACATCTCGGAATCGCCGGCCTCAACGCCGACGAAGCGCATCTCCTTGACGTGAATTTTGGGATTTGATCCCGTCTGACCGCCATTCATCGGCAAAACGAGGTTCTTCACCACCACGTCATCGTTCTCGGACAAGACGCGGTCGGCAGTCACGGCAGAGCCGTTTCCCATTCCCAGAAAAAGCCGCACAGCGGTCTCGGTCCGATCATCGGCAAAAGCCGACCCAGAAGCACCCACGAGAGTCGTGACAGCGGCAATGACGATAAATGAGCGCATGGAAATTTCCTGAAATAGATTATATCCCTATTTATCGCGAAGTCCGCCGACCTGCAATATTTAATCGCTTTTTTGAGCACGCCATCGCTCGCTCTTAGCTTCTCTTATTTCATCCGTGGACGATGCCGTCCCAGTCTTAATCCCTTCAATTAGGTGTTGGCAGATACCGCGAGGCGAAAGCGATGAAGAAGCTCGGAATGGGTGGCCATCAGTCGGCTGCGTCCCAGACCAATACCTGGCTCACGCCGAAGTTCATCATCGACGAGCTTGGCCCGTTCGACCTGGACCCGTGCGCCGCGCCCGATCCCAAGCCATGGCCGACGGCCAAGATGCACTACACGTGGCCGGAGCAAGACGGTCTCGCGCTATCGTGGGGCTCTCAGAGGATCTGGCTCAATCCGCCGTATTCCGCGTCTTCTATCGGTGCCTGGCTTGACCGACTTGCCAACCACGGCAGGGGCACTGGACTGATTTTCGCCCGCACCGAGACCGAGGCTTTTCATCGGTCGGTATGGGACCGCGCCGACGCTTGTCTGTTCCTGGAAGGCCGCCTGTACTTCCACCACGCCGACGGCAAACGCGCCGCCGCCAACGCCGGCGCGCCAAGCGTCCTGATCGCCTATGGCGACGAGGACGTCGAGAAGCTGATGCGATCGAGGCTCGAGGGCAAGTTTGTCGCCCTGTCGCGCCCCGTGCTCATTCAGCTGGTCTTCCGCGAAGACCCGCCGATGCCCGGATGGTCGTATGTAGTGCTCGAAGCTCTTCGCTCATTGGGCGGCACGGCGCGCCTCAGGGACCTCTACCAGGCCCTTCACAACCATCCCCGCGCGAAGAGCAACCCGCACTGGCAAGCCAAGATCCGTCAGACCGTCAGCCGCGCCGGCCTTCGCCGCGTCGACAACGGCGTCTACTCGCTCGCAGCATAGAGACATCCATGACCGACACTCTCCTCGAAACGACCATCGCCGACTGGCGCATTTCCGACCAGTGCAGTGACGATCTCAGCCCCAAGCAGATGCTCCCTTGGGGCGTCACCATTGCGCGCGGCGGCTACGGCGGCCTCATGCTTGAGTTCTGCAACGTCGACGGGACGAAGCGTCTGGTCTCGATCGAAATCGACCAAGGCAATGTCACTGTCGGCGCCTACCGAGACGCTGATGGCGACCAGGACGCCAAGTTCCACATCACCGAAGGTGCAGTCTTTGCCCAAGCGGGCCGCCACCTCGTTGGGCAGATCAGTCTGGTCAGCTTCAATGAAAGCGAGTCAGTGATCGCCGCCGAGCCGATTCCGCCTGGCCTTATTTAAGGCCAGCACCTTGATCCATTTGATCCCGCAAAAGGCGCTGGAGGCGCTTCACCACGCGACCGCGCTCTACACCGTTGAGCCCGTCTGTGACACGCTGCTTGAGCGGATCGGATGGCCGTCCGTCTCAGGAAAGCTGATCGACCCGTCCGCCGGCGATGGCATGTTCCTGTTGTGTGCGATCGCGAAACTCAACCTCGAGATCGATGACCTGGACACACTCTCCCGGGTGCGCGGCTGGGAGATCTACCCGCCGGCCGTCGAGAGCGGCAGGGAGAGGATAGCGCAGCACCTGATCTCACGGGGCTGGACGATCGGCTACGCGCGCATCGGCGCCCGCCAGGTTCTCTCGCAGGGAGACTTCCTGCTCGAAGGCCCAACGGAACCGGAGTACCGGTTCGTCGCGGGGAACCCGCCATATCTGCGCTTCGGCCGACTGCCGGACGCGTTCAAGGACCTTTACGCCGCCAGTTTATGCGAAGCCTCACGAGGCGACCTGCAGCACGCCTTTCTGATGCGCTGTTCGCAGGTCATGACCGAAAATGGGGTGATCGGCTTCGTAACGTCCGACCGCTGGCTCTTGAATTCGACTGCGGCCAATCTCCGCGCAAAGCTGGGTGCTCGCGTCGGGATTGAACACCTCTCCCGCCTCGACGCCCAGACCAGCTTCTACAGGCCGAAAGACCGCCGCAAAGGCTCGCCTCCGAGGATACACCCTGTCGAGGTCGTCCTGCGGCCGGCAGCGAGCTCGCGCATCGCTTTGACCGATCATCCGGTTTCCCCCGATGGCGAAATGGCGGACCCGGAAGGCGGAGGCCAACTCGCGGATATCGCTACGATCAGGCTCGCGCCCTGGCTCGGCCCCGCAAACATCTTTGTGGTCGACCAGAAGACGGCCAGGCGGCTCCCGCCCGAACACCTGATCCCAGCAGTGGACACAGACGACGTCGATCCCCGCACCGATGCCCTCTCTGCGCCCCGGCGGTTCGCAATCAAGACGGACCGGCATACCACTCCGCCTGAGGCGATCACCGAACATCTCGCAAGTGAAATGCACCGCATGCCGAAGCGAGGCATCCGGAAGACCGGGTGGTTGCCGCCTGAGAAAGTTTTCGACGATCTCTCGCGTCCAGCTCTCCTCATCCCGAGAATTGCCCGGAAGGTGCGAGCCATTCGGTTGCCGCCAGGAATATTGCCGATAAATCACAATCTCTACGTGGTTCAGGCACGCCCCGACGTCACATTGGAGCAGATCGAGGCGATCCTCCTTTCGGATTCGACACACGATTGGCTCATGCGTAATGCGCCGCGCCTCGAAAATGGCTATTATGACCTGAGATCAAACCTCATTCGCAGAATCCCTGCGACCATTTGATTCCCACCACACCGGGGTTTCCCGGAGATTGTAAAATGACGGCGTATAAGTCGATTTATGGGCAGGCGCTCCGCCTGCTCTGTCTCGTTGCGTTCATGGCTATTGGACTTTCCATTTTCGCGCAGGATGCGCAAAAGCCCTGGTCAACGCTGGTCTCAGAGCGCAAGCAGGAGATCGACCGCGATCTGCTTCATCTCCGCGGCAAGACCATCATCATCGGCGACAGCCACGCATCCTATCTCGCATCGACCGCAAACACATGCGCCACGCCAGCGGTAAACGCCGGCGTCCATGGTGCCACGTCGAAGCGCTATCTTGAGCTGATAGAGACGCTCAAAGTCGCCGAAAAAGCCAAAACCGCCGTTGTTTCGATTGGAACCAACGACATTTTTCGCAAACGGGCCATCTCCGCAGCCGACTTCCGGGCAAATGCCGAGAGGATAATCCGGTCCGCCCTACGCCTCTCCAACCACGTCATCGTCTCAGCGATCCCGCCGATCTCACGCGCCAGCAGCGATCTCTTCGATGACGAGAAAGGCTTCGCGTTCTCCAGCCTGCTGCGCGCCGAATGCGAGCGCCACGCAGATTGCACATACTCGGAGCCGCATCGCATACATCGCGACGCCGAGCGGCCAGGAGCCGGTGTCGGGAATTATCTCGCGCCAGATGGAATTCATCTGGCAGATTACACCGCGCTGAGCGCGCAGCTCGGCATCTGCCCAACGCACCGGACGGCAGAAAGTGGAATTAAATCGGAATAAAAGGTAGAATGTCGAAATTGCCGCTATAATTGGCGCAGAGGAATTTCCATGGCCCGATATATTTTCGTAACCGGCGGTGTCGTCTCCTCCCTCGGCAAGGGTCTTGCCGGCGCCTCTCTCGCGGCGCTGCTCCAAGCACGCGGATATAGTATTCGCATGAAGAAGCTCGATCCCTATCTTAACGTCGATCCAGGTACGATGGGGCCCGACCAGCATGGTGAGGTTTTCGTGACCTCAGACGGCGCCGAAACTGATCTCGATATTGGTCATTACGAGCGCTTTACTGGCCGACCTGCGACCAGCACGGATAGCATCTCGCAAGGGCGTATCTTCAGCAACATCATAGCCGCGGAACGCCGTGGCGACTTCCTCGGCAAGACGATCCAGATCGTTCCTCACGTCACCGACGCCATCAAGGCATTCATCACCAGCGAGAATTCCGGCTTCGATTTCGTCATGATCGAGATCGGCGGAACGGTCGGCGACATCGAGGCGCAACCATTCTACGAAGCAATCCGACAGCTGCGCCAGGAGATGCCGTATTCCGACACGCTGTCGATCCACCTGACCCTGCTGCCCTACATCCCGACGGCCGGCGAGCTCAAGACGAAGCCTACGCAGCACTCTGTCGCGACGCTTCGTTCGATCGGGATCCAGCCCAACATCCTTCTGTGCCGGTGCGACCGCGCGATCCCGCCGGAAGAGCGGCGAAAGCTCGCGTCGTTCTGCAGCGTCGCTCCCAGCGCCGTTATCGAAGCCCTCGACGCATCCAACATCTACGACGTCCCAATGGCCTATCACCGAGAGGGGCTGGACGCTGAGGTGCTCCGCCATTTCGGGATTACGGACGCGCCCGCCATCAACCTCGCTCCATGGCTGGCCGTCACCGATGCCATCAAGAACCCAAGGGCGAGCATCACAGTCGGCGTCGTGGCGAAGTACCCTCACAAGGACGCCTACAAAAGCCTCGTCGAGGCCATCGCCCACGGCGGCGTGGCAAACAAAGCCGGCGTGAAAATCGAGTGGATCGACAGCCAGAGCCTGGAGAGCGGCGACCTGACCGCGCTCATGGGGGTCGACGCCATCATCGTTCCCGGAGGCTTCGGTCAACGCGGGACAGAGGGCAAAATTGCGGCGATCCGCTACGCCCGCGAGTCGGGAAAACCCTTCCTCGGCATTTGCCTGGGTATGCAATTGGCCTGCATCGAAGCTGCGCGCCATCAGATCGGGTTAAAAGCCGCCAGCTCCACCGAGTTCGGTCCGACTGAGGCGCCCATTGTCGCTCAGATGATGGAATGGATGAGCGACGGGCAGATCGAGAAGCGCGCCGAAAACGGCGATCTCGGCGGCACCATGCGTCTCGGGGCCTTCCCGGCAGTGCTTGAAACGGGCTCACTCGCACACAAGATCTATGGCGAGACGACGATCTCGGAACGACATCGGCATCGCTACGAGGTGAATGCGCGGTACCGCCGTGCCCTCGAAGATGTGGGTCTTCGCTTCAGCGGCCTCTCGCCGGACGGACTACTTCCGGAAATCGTCGAACGCCGGGAATCCTTTTTCATAGCGGTCCAGTTTCATCCCGAGCTCGTCTCCCGACCGCTTTCACCGCATCCGCTCTTCGCAGGCCTCGTAGAGGCGGCCCTGCTTGGTCAGTCCAAGGCAGCCCTCGCTGCATGAGCCCAACCGCAAACCGGCCGTCCCCAGGACGGCCGTCGGAATCCAATGAACGAAACACCTCTCAGAATTCCCCACCCAGACAGACACTCGATCCTGGTTCTCCCTATCGGGGGAACCAACCAGGTCGGATCCAATATGACCCTCGTGGGCTTCAACGGTCGCTGGATACTCGTCGACGCTGGCGCCACATTCGCGGCCGCAGACAATAGCGAAGCCGCCGAATTCGCGACGGCGCTCGGTGGCACTATGGGCCCGATCATTCCCGACCTGAGTGCCGTAAAGGATATCATCCCGCGATTGGACGGCATCGTCCTCACTCATGCCCACGAAGACCATATCGGAAGCCTCAGCCTCATCCACCGGTTCAAGGATCAGTGGCCCGGGATCGACAAGGTCAAGATCTATGCGACCAGCTACACCGCCGCGATCGTCCGGGCGCGGCTTCAAGAGATCGGGACGAACCCTCGCATCACGACCGTGCCGTTTGCCCGCAGGCAAGCCGTAGGCCGCTTCGGCGTCGAATGGGTGCAGGTCACCCACTCCGCGCCCCAGACAACCGCACTGGCGATCTCCTGCGGCGCTGGCACCATCATCCTCGCCAGCGACTTCAAGCTCGACAGCCGCCCCATGCTGGGCGCCAGTACCGACACCCGCCGCCTCGAACAGATCGGCCGCTCTGGCGTTCTCGCCCTTCTCGCAGACAGCACGAACGCCCATCGATCGGGCCGCTCGACCTCCGAGCATGACGTCCACCAATCGCTTGAGGTGATCATGAGGTCGTTCCCGGGTCGCGTCTTCGTATCGACATTCGCTTCGAACCTCGCCCGCCTCGAAAGCATGCGCCTGGCAGGCAAGAATTCTGGTCGCCACCTCAGTCTCGCGGGTGGATCGCTACACCGAAACAGCACGATCGCCGAAAAGGTCGGGATCCTGCGGCCGGCGGGCCGAGTACTATCGTCCAGGTCTATGTCAGCCCTGCCCAGAGACAAGGTTGCCTATCTCTGCACGGGCAGCCAGGCCGAACCCAACTCGGCGCTCTCGAGGATGGCGACCAATCTGGAAACCGGCCTCTCCCGCAAGAACGACCCCACCATTGGTCGCGGCGACCTCATCGTCCACTCCGCACGCGTCATTCCGGGAAACGAAAAGGCCGTCGATGAGCTGTTCGGTACGTTCGAAAAGAACGGGGTCTACGTCATGAGGGCCGACCGACCGGTTCACGATCTCACGGTTCACGCATCGGGTCACGGGCACTCCGACGAACTGAGCGACCTCTATCGCATGGTGCGGCCGAGGTTCGCGGTACCGATCCACGGCGATCGCCACCTGATCTCCGCACACATTGACCTCGCGCGGGGAATTCCGTCGGTGGCCGACGTGCTGTCACCACAGGAAGGTCAGATCCTTCGCATCAGCGCGAACGGCATGTCGATCATCGGAGCGATCAGAACCCACGCTCTCGCATCAATCCGCATCGGCGGCTCAGATGACAACGTCAGGCTGGCGCGCTGGAAATCCCACCACGCGCCACTTGCCGCCTAGGGGCCACGGGTGAAATAACTCCGGCCGCCGCGCAACAATCCCGCACTCGAAATAGAGCCGAATTTCCAATCATGCCTCCGATCGTCAAAATGCGCCGCCTCTCCGACGAGGTTCTCGGGGCCCCTGGCCGTTCCGGACTCCCCCTCCCGCAGTACCAAACGGCCGGCGCGGCAGCATTTGACCTTGCCGCGGCACTGGCCGAGCACGAGATCGTAACCGTCCTTCCGCAGCAGGTGGTTCTCATTCACACGGGATTTTCGATGGAAATCCCAGTCGGCTATGAGGGGCAAATTCGTGCGCGGTCCGGGATATCGGTGAAGCACAAAATAATCCCGATAAACGCGCCCGGGACGATTGACTCAGATTACGTAAAAGGCCCGGTTATGGTCGCCTTGTACAACGCCGGTCTCGAGCCGTACCAGGTCACCCGGGGCATGCGCATCGCCCAGATGGTGATCGCCCCAGCCGAACAGGCCGTGATCCAGGAAGCGTTCGACGCTCCGCCCGAAACCGCGCGCGGTGCCGGCGGGTTTGGCTCCACCGGCGCGTGAACAAGGTCCTCGCTGCCGGCATAACGCTGTGCGCCGGCCTCACTCCAGGCGTTCTGTGGTTGCCAACCTACCTTGGGCTTCAGCAACTCGAGCACGTCAGCCCATGGACAGCCATGCTTATCAGCTCGTCGGCCGGCATCGTCTACATCCGACTGGCCGCGCTGCTTTTCCGCCGGCCGTTGAGGCTGCCGCTATGCCTTGGATCATCAACGCTCCTGATCCTCACCAGCTACGTCTGGTCCGCGATCGTTTTCAGCGTCATCGCCGGCACCCTTCCCGACGCAACCCTTTTCGCTGCGGCCCTCTTGGGCCTCGCCGCGTCGGCGTTCGGGTTTACGATCATTTTTGCGGGAGACACCCCAAAAAAGGGAGGCTCCCCTTCCGAAGAGCCTCCCGTCATCGACTAGCAGCGCTGGGTCAATCCGCGAACCAGCTGTGCTCGCGCCGATAAATCCCGTTAAACCGCACATGACACAAATCGTCAATCGCGGTATAATAACGGGAATTACCGCATATTTCTTGCCGCATGCGCGGCCCATTTCCTTAGGCACGCAATGAGCCCTGAGATCAACGATATCATCATGGCCCTGAAGGCCCATGCAGCGCTATATTGGAATCTGCCCCTCATCAAAGCGAACAAGGAAGTATATATCGGCGCCGTTCTGGGCGCTGGCATCCTTACTCGCATGCTTGGGGGCCCACTAAAGCTTGGGGCGCTCATTTTGGCGTTCTATACCCCATACATATGGTTCAATTATTTTGCTTGAGATTGCACGATGACCAGACACCCCGAGTATCAGTATCACGACCTGCTCCGACGCGTTCTGGACGAGGGCGTCCGCAAGGACGACCGCACGGGCACGGGCACGATCGCGGTCTTCGGCCACCAGATGCGCTTCGATCTGAGCCAGGGCTTCCCGCTCGTCACCACCAAGAAGCTGCATCTGAAGTCGATCATCCATGAGCTGATCTGGTTCCTGCGCGGCGACACCAATGTTCGCTATCTGCAGGAGAACGGCGTCACCATCTGGGACGAATGGGCCGACGAGGAGGGCGATCTCGGTCCGGTCTATGGCCGGCAGTGGCGCTCCTGGGCGGCGCCGGATGGCCAGACGATCGACCAGATCGCCTGGCTGGTGAACGAGATCCGGCGCAATCCGGATTCGCGCCGGCTGATAGTCTCAGCCTGGAACCCGGCCGACATCCCGAAGATGGCGCTGGCACCCTGCCACTGCCTGTTCCAGTTCTTCGTCGCCGAGGGCAAGCTCTCCTGCCAGCTTTACCAGCGCTCAGCCGACGTCTTCCTCGGCGTGCCCTTCAACATCGCGAGCTATGCGCTGCTGACGCATATGGTGGCGCAGGTGACGGGACTGGCGGTCGGCGATTTCGTCCATTCCTTCGGCGACACGCATCTCTATGTGAACCATCTCGACCAGGCGAAAATGCAGCTGACGAGGGAGCCGCGCGCGCTGCCCAAGCTCACCCTCAACCCGGCCGTTACGAAGCTCGAGGATTTCAGCTTCGCGGATGTGACCGTCGAGGGATATGACCCGCACCCGGCGATCAAGGCGCCGATCGCAGTGTAGAGAGATTGGGGCAAAGAGACCCGTGAAAATAACACTGATTGCCGCAATGGCGCAGAACCGCGTCATCGGCGCGAGCGGCGCCCTTCCCTGGAACCTGCCGGAAGATCTCAAGCACTTCCGGCGGGCGACATGGGGAAAGCCCATGATCATGGGGCGGGTGACCTATGACTCGATCGGGCGGCCACTGCCGAACCGCCAGACAATCGTGCTGACACGCAGCCTGGTCGAGATATCCGGCTGTTTTGTCGCCCCCAGCTTCGACAACGCCATGGAGACCGCCCGAGAGCTCGCCTGGGCGATGGGCGTCGACGAGATCACCGTCGTGGGCGGCGAGCAGATTTATCGGTTGGCGATGCCACAGGCCGATCGCATCCTGCTGACGGTGGTTCAGCGTTCGGTAGACGGTGACGCCATCTTTCCCGAAATCCCTACTGACCAATACGAGCTCGTGAAATCGCGGTCCGCAAAGGACGGTGAAGAGGAACTCGCGTTCCTTGAGTATCAGAAAATTGCGTAGGGCCTGAAGGCCTAAAAATCCCAGAAAAACCATTGCAGTGACCGGCGCTTAGCCGACCGGCCTGCTGAATTGCGAACCGGCACCTGTTGACCGGAGGAAGAGTCATGGAAAATTCCGATTTCAAATTGAAGAATTCTCATCGGGTTGCGGCTCTCAAGCTCGCGATCGAGCGTATCAATGACCAGAAGGTCAAACCCCTTTATCATCGCCGCGAGCAGCTTAATCTGCGCGTCGCGCAGCTCGCGATGGAAACGCTCCTCGATAGCGCCAAGCCGTTCAGCGGCATGGAGCATCTCATCGATGCCGGCATCTGCGTGAGAGAGAGTGCGCTGAAACTCGGCCAGTACGTGGAGCCTGTGCTGGGCGTCGCCGTCATCAACCCGAGCCTCGGCGAGAACTGGCATGTGCTCACCGACCATTCCGGCCGGAGCCTCATCAAGCTCGTTCACGGACAAACCGACGAGCTGAGCATGCCACAAGCAGTCGCCACGTTCCGTCCAAGCGGGCCGGCCCCGACGGGCCACATGGTTCCTGTCGCGACACTGGACTGGGTGCTCAGGCATCTTCACGCACGCGAATTGCCCAACCCGATCGCGCCACTCATTTCGGAGATATTGGACGACGTCGTGCCGGCGATCCTGGGATCGTTCGAACAGGTCACAGAGATCGTGAAGCTCATTGGCAGCTGCATGAACCACTCAGACCTCGTGCGCGCCTTCCCCGCGGCCGCTTCGCTATTCCAGCCTAAGCAGCACGAAACGCCGCCGGCCAGCGCTGCCGCGTTGAACCTCCTGCACGCTCTCTCCTGATCGGAATTCGCTATGACCGCCACCACGCAAATTTCTGCCTCGCTCGGCCGCAAGCTCCTCCAGAACGCAGACCGCTATTTCACAAATGACGACGCGACGATCCTGGATGAGATGATCCAGAACGCTCGGCGCGCCGGCGCGGGCATCATCACCTTCACCGCAGACGGATCCGACCTCATCATCACGGATGACGGCAAGGGCCTCCCCGCAGAGAAGGCTGGCGTTCTGCTCGCTCTTGGCGACAGCAACAACGACGACGTCGTCGAGACGGCCGAGAATGCAGCTGGGCTCGGATTCTTCTCGCTCGCGAATTTCGACGTCGAGGTCCTTTCACAGAACTGGTCGCTCACGGTACCCAAAGCTGCCTTCACCGGCGCCGAGTCGGCCACGCTGCGGACAGGTCAGGGCTATCGAACTGGCCTCACCATCCGGATCCGCGAATTCCTCGCTGGAAAGACCCTCCTGATCGTCGCAGAGATGATCCTGAAAGCAGCGCGCTACAGCACGCTCACGGCTGAGCTCATCGGCTTCAACCACCCCGCCCCTCGCCAAAAGCCCGCAGATTTCATGGCAGACCACGCCACTGGCTGCCCGCACGAGAGCATCACGTCGCACGGCATGACCGTAACCGTGGTGCGAACCCCGCGCCCGTTGGCCAAGCAGGCGTTGATCAACTTCTTCGGAAAGGTGATCACGCACACACTCTTCAGCGAGACCGGCATTCCCGAGTCTGAGAAAATCGCGCTTTTGGACGAGCGCGGCGGCGTCGTCGACGACACGGTCTACAACCTCATCCTCGTGGACGTGCATGACACCACGACCCTGAAGCTTCAGCTCCCGCAGCGCCAGGCGCTCATCGTAAATCGCGGGCTCGAGATCGTTCGCGACATGGCACGCCGCGCCTATGTGGCGCTCCTGAAGCGGAATGGCGTTGCAAACGGCCTGCCCGCGACGGACAAGCTGCGGAGGAAGTTCAATGACATCCCCGCACCGCGCGTCGCAGTGGCGGCGATTGACGGCGAGCGCTTCATCAGCATGGCAACTGAGCTTAAGGGCCGCAATTCGACTGTGCCGCTCTCCCACGCGTTCGCAATGAACGAATATCAAATCAGCCTCACAGACGGATCCCTGCTACGGAGCCTGCTCTCGAGCATCGAGCCTGCCCCCTTCGCAAGCGACCGTCTGTTCTGTGCCGAGGACCTCGCCAAAGCATACTCTGTCGAACAATTCGGCATGGTGTCCGGCATCGACCTCGTGATCACGAAGGACGAGGACGAAAATGTCATCCGCCTTAGCGAACCCAGCGTGAGCGATAGAAAGACGTTCTTCGCAGAACTCACGATGGACGAAGTCGAAACAGCCGTAGCCGACACCGATATCGACATGTACGTCGACAAGGTCGTGGACGGCCTGGCGCTAAAATTCATCTGCACGACTTCCGATGCGCAGGAAGTCACCCTCGCGCACCCCATCGCAGGCTTTTTCTTCACCGAAAACGGCGATTCATGGGAGCCCAAGATCATCATCTCCAGGGGCCGCGAGGGCTCTCTCCCGAGCATGATGGTCGAGGGTATCGACTGGTATAGCGACGATGCTGGCTCGAACTCCTACGACGATCAGCAGAACGATCACGATCGCCAGTACACGCGCCTCGTCGGCGCCATCACCGGAAAGCAAGGTGAGAACTTCGTCGATGAGATACGAGATCGCGTACGCGAAATCCTCTACTCCTATGACGTCGACGCCATCGCGAACGCCGGCGCCTGCAACCTGAAAATCTCCATCGATCCGACGAAATTCGGCTGGGACGCTGTCACCATCGAGAAGATCGCAGCATGAATGACCGCATCGACATGGACGACCCGTCAGAGACCCAGATGCTCGCCGATCTCGCGACGATGAGCTACGAAGACGTCGCAAGACGGCATCGCTGCAGCCGTGGAACGGTCTACCGGATTGCTCTCAAGCATGGTGCTCGGAAAACCGAGCATCGCATTCATGAGCGCGCCCGAGAGCGCGATGGGCGTCGGCTCGAAATGCTCAAAGCGGTCCTCGAGCAAACCGCCACCGCGAACGTCCTCGATTATCTCGAAGGGATTCCCGACGACGCCGCGCAGATGATTCTGAGTTCCGTGCCCTATAACGTCGGCGTCGGCTATGGCGGCGGAGCTTCGGCCGATGCCATGCGGTATGGCTACTATATCGGCTGGCTCATGCAGATCATTTGCGAGGCCTCCCGCGTCATCCGCGACGGCGGCACGCTCTTCCTCCAGCTCGGCTCAACCAGAGACGAGACAGGAACGCTCACCCCGCTCGATGTGCTGCTGTTCGATCACATCAAGCGGTGCGGCCTCCGGTTTCAATCCCGCGTCATCTGGCAAATCCCCCACGGCCTCACACCGAAGCGGCGGCTCGCCGAGCGGCATGAAACGGCGCTGATCTTCTCGAAGGGCGAACCACGCGTATTCAACCCAACGCCTGGCCGGCAGCCGCAAAAGCAGCCAGGAAAGCGTGCGTTCAAGGGGCCGCGAAAGGGGCAGATCTCGTCGAACTATCTCGGCGCGCACCCGACCAATGTCTGGGCGATCGGCAACGTCGGGCATAATCACCCGGAAAAAACAGGGCATCCCGCTCAATTCCCGCTCGAGTTGGCCCGCCGGGCAATGCAGATCTACAGCATGCCCGGCGACCTCGTGATCGACCCTTTCTCCGGGTCCGGCACCACCCATGTGGCCGCCATCCAGACGGGACGGTCATTCAGCGGGTGCGACCTGTTCTACGAGGATCTCAGACGCGAACGGCTGAAGACCGCGTTCCCCGATCTGGTATCCCATCTGCCCGGCGTCACCGCCGAGACTCTCGCAGTCTGGAAAGCCGAGGCGCGTCGGGTCGACCTTCCGGCAATCCAAACCGACGTCGAGCATGCTCAAATGGCGCTGATCTGAAGGACTTTCGATGGCCAATGACCCGACCGCCCGCCTCGCGCTGAATCTATCGTTCGATATCGCCTTGCTGCCTGGCATGATGCGAGCCATGCGCCTTATGCCGGCTGTCGCTCTCGCGAGTTCCGGGAGCTCGGCCTTTCGCGAAGCTTTCCGGCAAATCCAGACGCAACTGCTCCATCAAAGCCCTCTCAGCGAGCTCGACGTCATCGATGACAGCGCCTGGTTCAATATGGTCACGTCGCTCAGGTCCGCCACGCGCATATCCATTCGGCGCGAAACCAAGCGGCACTCGGACAGGCACGACACAATTGTGTCGATCGACAACCTGGAATTCACAGTCGCGAGGGACCAACCGAAGGAACACCCCGCCTACGACGAGATCGAGGCGATCATTCGGTCGCTCGCACCCTCTGCAGCACGCTGGCAGACGCGCGCCGGACCAAAGCAGAGGGCGCAATAAATTCCTCTTAAAATATTGGCGCTGAAAAACATTTATAGCCCCTCCTTCCGCGCCCTCGGAAAGTGGATTATACGAGTATATCCCATCGATTTTTAGATGGCCCATTTTAGATTTTAATTTCAGGGCATTTCATATGAAGCCGGTTGAGCGCGCCGCTCTCGTCATTGACGGACCAAATTTCTATTTTGCCTGCAAAAATCTCGGCTTCAGCGTTGATTGGAAAAGGCTGCTTCAGCACTTTTCCAATGGCTCGCCCAACACGCGAGCCTACTATTACACCGCAGTCCTCGACGGTGCAGACGACCCGCTGCGCCCGACCCTCGACTGGATGGACTACCACGGCTTCAAAGTCGTCACGAAGCCCGTCAAGGAGTTCAAGACCGCCGACGAAATCCGCCGCAAGGGGAACATGGACGTCGAGATCGCGGTCGACTGCGTCGAGATGGCCGACCGGCTCGAGCGCCTCGTCCTGTTCTCAGGCGACGGTGACTTCCGGCGCCTGGTCGAAGCCGTCCAACGAAAGGGCGTTCACGTCACCGTCGTCTCGACCACTGGGATGATCGCCGACGAGCTGCGGCGCGAGGCGGATACCTACATCGACGTCTCGAGCATCCAGCAGCAGATCAAACGGATCCAGGACGCTCCTGCCAGTCGGGAGCTCTCGATCGCAAGCTGACCATCGTCGGCTCAATCCCCACTGTGGGCGGCACCAATTTGTCGTCCCAACGCAATTCGAGCCCAACATGACCAGCAAAGTTGGCGAGGCGGATAGCCGCCTTCGCCTCGACACGCTTTTGGACTTGCGGTGGTGTTCCATCGCAATCCAGACCATGGCGATCCTCGTGGCGAGCGTCGGCTTCAACCTCACCTTCAATTATCGCCTCTGCCTGCTCCTGACGGCGACGTCCGCCGTTCTGAACGTCGTACTGGGGCGCAGTCAGCCGAAGGGCAGTCACGTCAGGATCTCCGCCGCGGCTACCATTCTCGCATTCGACATCGCGCTGCTTACCGCCCTCCTGTTCCTCACAGGCGGCCTCAGCAATCCGCTAGTGACCCTCTACGCCATACCGATCCTGATTGCAGCCACTGCGCTTCCCGGTGCAATCACCTTCGCTCTCAGCATCGCGGCTCTTGTCCAGTCATGCGCTCTGATTTTCTTTCACCGGCCGTTCCCGTGGTTTGGCGAGCAACCGATGGATTTTCCGATCCTGCTCACGACATCCATCTGGGGAGCGCTCGCATTCACCATCGGACTGTGCGCCGTATTCACGGCACGCATCAGTTCAGAGAGCCAGCGGGCTTCCGACGCTCTCGTCGCCGTTGAACGCGTCCTTGAGAAGGAAAAACACCTCAGTCAGCTCGACGGCTTAGCGGCCGCTGCAGCTCATGAACTGGGAACGCCGCTGGCGACCATCGCACTCGTCGCGAAAGAGCTCCAGAACGATCTGCCCCCGACAGAGTTGGTGCAGGAGGATCTCGCCCTCCTGAGAAGCCAGGTTGAGAGGTGCCGCCTCATCCTGTCGAAGCTCGCCGTACTCGGACAGCAGCAGGACGACTTCCTCGACAAAATTTCGATCGACCACCTGGTAAGCGAGGTGACCAGCCATCAGGCGGCTGTGGGACGCTCGATCGACTACAGGAAGGCCGGCACCGGCGACGAGCCCGTGATCCTCAAAAACGCGGCCATGCTTCACAGCCTGACCAACCTGATCGACAACGCTGCCGACTACGCCCGGAAGAAGATCTCCATACGAGCTACGTGGTCAACAGATCAGGTCGCACTCGAGATCAAGGACGATGGGCCGGGCTATCCGGCGCACCTGATTGCCAGGATAGGTGAGCCATATCTCACGCCGGCCGGTACGAAAGCGGATATGCGACGCAATGGATCATCCGGACTCGGGATCGGCCTTTTCATCTCGAAGACCCTGCTCGAGCGGTCTGGCGCCCGCGTGATATTCACCAACGCACGCGGAGCGGAAACCGGAGCGATCGCGCGCATCATTTGGCCCCGCGCCCTGGTATCACCATCGCCATGATATCCCGTATCCAGAGAGCTTCGCTGACAGCCGCCGCAGCAGCCATCGCCTCCGTGTTTGGCGCTGGCATCATTCAATCCTACTCGGCGCCTCCTCCTATCATCCGAGGGCAGGCAACCGTGATCGATGGCGACACGATCGAAATCCAAGGCTCACGCATTCGGCTGGCGGCCGTCGACGCCCCTGAATCGGATCAGCTTTGCGAGAACGACGTCGGACGACGATATCGGTGCGGTCAGACGGCATCATTTGCGCTCGCCGATTTTATAGGACGGTCGCTTGTCACCTGCACTGCCGAGATCGATCGCTATGGCAAACCGCAGACCTCGTACGATCGAACGATCGCGGCATGCCGGGTAAACGGAGCGGATCTCGGTGCCTGGCTTGTCGAACGCGGCTGGGCCGTACCCTATTGGACCTACGGCGGCGCCCGATATCGCAGCCAGTACGAGCAAGCTCGGCAATCGCGCGTGGGAATTTGGGCCGGCCGTTTTGAGGACCCATCGGAACACCGCGCACGGAAGCGCGGGCCGAAATGAAAAGGGGCGCTAATTGCGCCCCTCTCCGATCAATTCGCGACCTTGCCACGGAGAAGCAGAGCTCCCCCGTCGACCACGTATTTTATCTTCCAAAGCGACGCTTCGCCGATGCTCGGAACGGTCAGCGTGATGACGCTCGACTTCGCCGATGATGGCTTCCGGCCGCCAGCTTGCTTCGCGATCTTGATGTCCCGTCCGTTGGCGGAGGACACAAAAACGGCCTCGTCATCGGCAAACCCAGCCGCCTGCCACACCTTACGACCAATCTGCATCGTCGTGGTCTTCCCTGAACTCAGGACCATGACATCAGAGGTGACCTTCGCCTTTGCCCAGTCGACCGAGCTGAAGCTATCCGCAGCAGGTGAAGCCTTGGCAGCATCAGTCGAACTTGGCACCGCGGCGTCCTTACGCGGCCTGCCACGGCCACGCTTGACTACAGGTGCAGCGACAGGATCGGCCGCAGCTTCAGGCGTCGCTGCCTTGGGCTTCGGCCCGCGGCGCTTCGGGGCAACATCCTGGGCTGGCGCAGCGGCCGGGGCCGCCACAGCCTCAGGGGTCGCTGCAGCCTTTGGCTTGCGTCCACCACGTTTGCTCTCAGGGGCAGTGGTAGGCTCTGCCGCACGCGCTGCGGTCTCCACGATGGCTGCCGCCTTGGGCTTACGCCCGCGGCGCTTGCCCGCAGGGGCAACAGCGGGCTCTGGCGTAGGATCTGGCGCGGCCACCATCTCGGGGATCGCGGCAGCCTTGGGCTTGGGTCCACGGCGCTTGCCCTCAGTGGCAGCGACGGGCTCTGGCGCAGATGCTGGAGCAGTCTCAACGACGGAAGGCGCCTTCGATTTCCGTTCAGCTTTAGCCTTGGTCGGCACTGCCTCAGCCGCAGGAGCTTCATTGACCGCTGTCTGTCCCGACTGCGTAGCAGCTGCATCGCGCCCCTCAGCCTCGGACACAGCGGTTGCCGTCGCCTCCTTGGCGGCCTCCTTCGCGGTTGTCGCGACAGGTTTCTCTCTGATCGCAGCCAGTGCCTCGGCGCGAGCGGCTTCCGGGTCCTCGCTCGCTGCAATCGCCGCAAGCTGCTCCGCACTTAGTGCGTTTTTGGACGGCCGACCGCGACCACGCTTGAGCCCCAACTCTGCGAGCCGCTGCTGCTCACGACGGAATTCCTCCATCTGAGCCTTGGTCCGCCGGAACCTCTTGCCGGAAGCCGTTGCCTCACCTTCGGCGCTAACCTCCGCAGGCCTAGCCGTCTCCGCCAGCATTTCTGCAGCACCCTTAGGCACCACTGGCGTCGCGCCCTTTGCCTTGCCGGCGCGAGGCTTCGCATCACCCGACTTGGCGGCCTTTGCTGCCTTTGCTGCTTTTGCGGCCTTAGCGGGCTTAGCGGACTTGCCAGGCGCCTTGCGGGTTTCGGTAACCGCAGGGGCCTGATTCATCGGCGAAACCAAGCTGGGCAATACACGCGGAGTGACAGGCTTGGCCACAGGCGCCGGTTCGACCGCGGCCTCTGTCGTGGCTGGCGCCGTAGTCTCAGCACTGGCCTTCGCCGGCTCAGCGACTTTCGGCGCTTCGGCGGTGGTTTCGGCTGGCGCCTCTGTGATCGCTGCCGGAGCGGCCGCTGGGCTGGTCGATCCGAGATCGCGAGGTTGCGAAATCTCTTCGCGAAGCCCACCGGCTGTCAGATCCTGCGCACTCGCAACGACCGGCGCGATGCGAGAAATCAATTCGATGTTCTGTTTCTGCAGCAGAGCATGCAGATCGGCTTTGTCGCGGTTCTCGACAATCGCCGCGGCCTGGACCTGCGCCATCAGGCTGATCTGCTCGGCCATTGATGTCAGTGCCGCGGCAAGGACGGACATGTCTCTTCTGAGCGCACCGTCCGCCTCGCTCCGATCCGTCGCAAATGGGCGATCGACAGATGGTGATGACTGAGCCGGCGGCACAGCCGCACGGGCCACAGGTGCCCGGAACACAGCTTCAGCGGCCGCTCGCGGTTCCGGCTTTACGCCGCCGAGTGTCAACGTCGGCTTCGCACCCGCGAAAACCGAATTTAGCGACGCTTCAGCCTGCTGCCTCGCACGAGACATTCGGCGCGCCCCTGCGACCTCGACGACAACAGGACTGCCCTCACCCATTTTTTTCGGCATGAATACGAGCTCCGCTAGCTGCCCGGGGGAGAGCACCATCTCCGCCGGATTATTGGATGATTGATCGTTGGCGAGCTGGGAATTTGGATCACGGCCCAAACATGTTGGGCAAACATCGGCATCACGCATCTTTCCAAGCAGCCAGCCCCGCTGCTCGAATTTCTCAGCGACGCGCGCGTCGGATTTGATCCCGTTTGCCTCGTAGACCGATGCTCTGGGGCATCTGGAACACTGAAGCTTATAGGTCACTTTGGTCGGACGACCGCCCGCGCGGACTATATCCGCGGGAAATTCATGCGCCCGGCGAACGGAAGAGTCCGCCGTTGGCTTTCCAGATTGGTCTCTCAGATGCATTTAAGAGGGCCCAAACGTTCGGTGGTCACTGCGAGTCGAAGCATCCAAGCCTTCAAATTTCAGTCCGCGGGCAAAGCATGTCCACAAGCAAGCGGCCATTCCATGACACTTTCAGGGCCCCTTGACCAGACCAAAAATCCGGCCGTTTCAATATTAGAATGACCATCCGACCCCGCTCACCTCAATGCCGGCTCGCCTCCACGCCGCGAACGCCTTGAGCATTACAACCAAAGCGGCACGAATATTCACAAACGCCCTCCACACGCAGTGGTTCCACCGCATGTAATCATGAGGTGCCGCAAGATTAGTTTGGGAAGGCATTGCGCCTAATCGCCAGTGATTTGCGGTGATACGCGATAAAATCGAAATTGCCGGGCGCGCATGCTTGAAAAATAAAACAATTCTCCAGCGCGAATGCCGCGGGCGCCTGAAATAATTGGCACATTGGCCTTGAGCTCATGCGCGAATTCAAATTGCTGCCATGAAATTTGCGACAATTTTCGAAACAATTTTCCGTTCCCGTTCGCCGCAGTCCGCAATAGCCCGGACAGGCGCGGGACAGAGCGAACTCATCAATTTAGGGATTGGGTGATCCCCGACCCTGCGGCGTGGCAAACCCAAATAAATCACGAACGCGGCATCAATTGGAATTCCGTGGCTGATTTTCAGACGCTCACTCGCAGCCGCCTGTTTGAGCCTTGTGGCCGCCTACGCTATAATGCCAACCATATTTCCGCTTTCGAGGCATTATATGAGCATATCATCCGGCAATTTTGCCGGCGCAGCCGATATTCGCGCGCCGTCATCCAGTTTTTCCGAAATGGCTTTGCGGCAAAAACAGATCGAGCCTGCTCTGAGATATTGGCTCGATTCAGAGCCCGACGAGTCAGCCGTCAACGAAATTCGAAAAGCCATAGCGGACTGCCTCGAACTCGTCTTTCCCGGTCAGATACGCGACTGGATTGTGACCACGGCAACCGCCATTCTCAACGGCATACCGCTCGCGGAGGTCGTGAACCTCAAGGCCGAAAAGTGGGCCATCGACCCGACAGATGAGCGAGCCAACGCCGCCAGGTTCAGCCTGCTTTGGCTCGCGGCACGCGACGGGGACACCGTCGCCCTGGGACTGATCGCGCGCCTTCTGTTTCTCCCGCCCATGATGTCGGGAGCCGATCAGGCGGCTGCGTTGCGTGCAATTGCGCGACTGGCATCCTTGCACGCACAGAGCGTCGATTGGAGCCTCCTTACGCCCGAAGCCGACCCGAACCAATTCCAGCTCTACGACGCAGATGAACCGCATCAAGCGTCGTTCAGCACCGCAATCGTGGATTTCGCGCCGCCGGCTACCGGCCGAGGCAATCCCCTGAACACGGTCGTTTGCGCAACTCGTGAAATTCTCAATGACGCCGAGGCCGAAATCCGGCGCGCATTTCCCTGGATGTCGGAGGCTGCGCAGACCCTCTTCAGGTCTCAATCCCTCCGCGTCCTCGAAGGGGCAGCGCCCTACCGGTTTCCCCCAAGCCTCCTCATCGGGCCATCCGGAACCGCGAAAACGTCCTTCGCCTACGCACTCTCGGAAACGATCGGCGTGCCGGTTTTCTACGTGTCGGCCGCGGGAAGAACGGGGTCGCTCGAAATCGTCGGAAGCTCCCGATCCTATGAGCACGCTTCCCCCTCCGTTGGCGTTCGTGCAATGGGCCAGCTCCAGTGCCTCAACCCGATCATCATCGTCGATGAAGTCGATAAATTCGGGCTGAGCCTGCACAACGGTGACCCCTATGGGGCTCTCGCAACCATGATCGAGAGCCATACAGCGCGGGCCTATATCGACGATTATCTCGAGGCACCCGTCGATCTATCTCAGATTTCCTGGATCTTCACGGCGAACGCGATCGAGCCTCTCAAAGGGCCATTTCTCGACCGTCTGGAAATCATCCGCGTCCAGCGCCCAACCGTCGATCATTTCCCTGCGATCTATTCGCACGCACTCCGCGAGATCGCGCGTGAAGCGGGAATTGCTGACACCAGTTTGCCCAAACTCGACCCCAGCGTCGTCAGGGCCATTCGCGACAGCTTCCGGACTGGAATTTCGCTGCGCCGCGTAAAGGGCGCCATCACAAAGAGCCTCGAAATCGCGGCCGAACATAAACCCAATTGACCCTTTCAAGCAGCAAGCCATGCACTCCAAAGTCATCATCATCGGCTCCGGCCCCGCCGGCTATTCGGCCGCAATTTACGCGGCACGCGCCATGCTCGACCCCATCATCATCACCGGCATTCAGCCGGGTGGGCAGCTCACGATCACCACCGATGTCGAGAATTATCCTGGCTTCGCTTCGTCGATCCAGGGCCCCTGGCTCATGGACCAGATGAGGGCACAGGCCGAGCATGTCGGGACAAAGATCGTCGCCGACCATATTGCGCGCGTCGATCTCTCCAATCGCCCGTTCACGCTTTGGGGCGACGGGGGCGAAATCTACACCTGTGACGCGCTGATCATCGCCACCGGTGCACAGGCGAAATGGCTCGGACTGCCCAGTGAGCTCCTCTACAGATCAGGCGGGGTGTCCTCGTGTGCCACGTGCGACGGGTTCTTTTACCGCAACAAAAAGGTCGTTGTCGTCGGGGGCGGAAACACCGCCGTGGAAGAGGCCCTCTACCTCGCAAACATCGCGAGCGAGGTCACACTCATCCATCGACGTGACACGCTGCGTGCCGAGCGGATCATGCAGGAGCGCCTTTTGCGCCACCCGAAGGTGAAGATCGCCTGGAATTCCGAGATCGCGGAAATCTGCGGCACGCAGTCACCAGCCACGGTCACGCATGTCAAAATCCGTGATGTCACGACCGGCGCCTTCCGCGACCAGCCAACAGACGGCGTCTTCGTCGCGATCGGCCATCGACCCGCGATCGACCTCTTCGTCGGCCAGCTCGAGCTGACTGCAAATGGCTTCATCAAAACCGACCCGGCCACAGCTCGCACCAGCGTAGAAATGTGTTGGGCCGCCGGAGATGTAGCCGACGAGCACTGGAAGCAAGCCATTTACGCCGCCGGCATGGGCTGTGTCGCCGCCCTCGACGCCGAGCGAGCGCTCGCAGCAGCCGAAGCGCAGATTTCGATCGCGGCCTGACGCCCCGCAACCCATCAGCCCTCCGTCGGTTACGTCCGACGACGCCGTCGACCGATAACGCAGTCGGCGGCCATACATGGATCTCCCGATGAGACATGAAGCCGGCAACGGCGTTCTTTCAGACACCCAGATCCGCATTCTCCTCAGAGAGGGCGGAATTCTGGGGCCCGTGCTCGCAGACAGACAGGTTCAACCAGCCAGCCTCGACCTGAGGCTCGGCGACAGAGCGTACCGTATCCGCGCAAGCCTCCTGCCTGGCCACGAGACGGTCGCCAAAGCCATCGAAGCCGTTACCCAGGAGGTCTTCAACCTCGATGATCGCAATGGCCTCGTGATCCCCCCTGGATCCATTTTCCTTATCCCTCTCCAAGAGAGCCTGCAGCTCCCACTGGGGATTTCAGCTCGCGCGAACCCCAAGAGCTCGACGGGTCGGCTCGACATCTTCGTCCGGGTCATCACGGACTACGGCACAGCCTACGAACAGATCCCGGACGGCTATCAGGGGCCGCTCTGGCTTGAGGTTGCCCCAATCACCTTCCCAGTACGGGTTCGTAAGGGCTCGCGCTTGAGCCAAATCCGATTCCGCAGCAGCTCTCACGCCATGGCGGATGAAGAGATCACGAGCGCACTCGCCGCGGACGCACTGCGCGTGGAAGGCCCGGCAAATCTGCGAAATGGCCTGTGCCTGGGATTGAACCTCGATTTCGGCCAGGGGCGCCCCATCGGATGGCGCGCACGCCGCCACACAGACGTCATTGATGTCGATCGCGTCGGCCACTACGACGCCATGGAGTTTTTCGAACCCGTCTACCCTCGGAATGGCGGGACATTCGTCCTCGACCCGGGCGAGTTCTACATTCTGGCATCTGCGGAGAGATTTGAAGTATCAAATCTCCTATGCGCAGAAATGATACCGGTAGATACAGATTTAGGTGAGTACCGCGGGCATTCCGCGGGCTTCATCGATTGCTTCTTCGGATGGAACAACCCATCGAGACTTGTTCTTGAGCTTCGAACACGCGATGTCCCGTTCCTTGTAAGACATTCGCAGCCGATCGCAAGACTGGCCTTCGAGCCAATGTCAGGCGCTCCGTCTATGGGATATGGCGAAGACGGCAAGTCGAACTACCAGGGGCAAAGCCTCCGTCTTTCGAAAAACTTCCGCGAAGAGTCCTACGCCGCATAGCCGGCGCGACGCCTCACCGGCCGACCTCAACCTCGATGCTGCGTTCAGGGATAATCCCACGATGACACTGCCACTTCCGACACTCGCTGCCGTGCTTCTGAGCATCACGCTGAGCGGTGCGGCCGCCGCCCAGCATCGTCAATCAATCGCCGGTCAGTCCGAGTTCAGCCCGACATCCCTGGTGCCGCTCGCCGGCGACGAGGACGTTCAACCCATGATCGTCAGAACGTCGCGCGCGGTCGCCTTCGAGACCCAGCATCCTCCCGGAACGATCGTGATCTCCACGTCGATGAGGGCGCTTCACTTCGTGACCGGCGACGGCAAGGCCATCCAGTACAGCATCGCTGTCGGCAAAGACCGCTTCGCGTGGACCGGGCAGGAGAAGGTAACGAGAAAGGCTATGTGGCCAGACTGGCGCCCTCCGGCCGAGATGCGGAAGCGTCGACCTGGACTGCCGCTCCTTGTCGAGGGCGGGCCAGACAATCCTCTCGGTGCACGTGCAATCTATCTCGGAAGCACGCTCTACCGAATTCACGGATCAAACGAGCCCGGAACGATCGGGCAAGCCGTGTCGTCCGGCTGCATAAGGCTCTCAAACGAGGACGTCATTGACCTCTATGAGCGCGTTCGCATTGGCGCCGAAGTCATCGTCGAGCCGTAATTCCGAAAATCCGGAATCACCAAATCAAAGGCCGGGAAAACCCGTTTTCGAGCCTTTTTCACAATCTAAATCCCAAAAAACGACACGCAGGAATTCAAATGACGCAGGTCGATTCCGCCCTCGGAAATCCGCTGGTCGAAAGCATCTTCAGCTACGCCGGCCAGATCCTCTCAAACCGACCCGTCAACTTTCTCGGGGTTGGCAATGACGGCCCCGCGCTTCAGGGGCTCGCAGAGCGCACCTTTGGACAGCGCCTCACCGGCAGCCGCGTCATGATCTCTCTGAAGGGATACATGCACGGCAATACGAAAAAGCCCGACCCTGCTTCCATCGACCTCCTGTTCATCGACGCACGCGATCACGACCGCGCAAAGCTGAGCGACAGCGTCAAGGAGGCGCTGCAAGCGTCGGCACCCAGAGCCCGCATCGCACTGATCGTGAAACTGGACGTGCTTGAGAGCCAGGAAACGCTCGCACTGCGCCAGCTGGTCACCGATCGCTACAGCGTCACTCACATTCATGTTTCAGGTGACGACGCGGACGGTGCCGTGATCTGGATCGGCAATGCTGCCCCCTCAATCAAGCAGGCGGTCGTGCTGAGCCGCGGGGGGCTGCCAACCTCGCCGAAACACATGATCGATATCCCGATCAACGCTGTCCGAAACACCGAGAACTGGGCGGATATAGTCCCGGGTGACGCGGTCAAAAACGCCGCTACAGCAGATCAGCTCAGCTCCTATTTCGACATTCGCCCAGGGGTCACGACAGGCAACGACAACCTGCTCATCCTCCCGACTTCCGAGATCGAACGGCTCGGCCTCGAGGCGGAGGCCTTCCGGCCGGTACTCCCCGACCCGTCGCAGATCGATGACGAAATCATCGAAGGAAGGCCTGGCGGTTTCCCGGACACAAATGAGCGTCTGATGATCCTCCAGGTCGACAGCGACACCGACCTGAAGGATCGCTATCCGAACCTGTCATCGCACCTCGAAACGGCAGTCGCATCGGAGGCAGCTGCATCGCCGTCCTGGTATGCGCTCGAGAAGCCCCCCGTGCCGCCGATTGTCTGCGCAGCCAGAGACGGCCAGCCTTGCTGCTTCTTTCTGAATCGAAGCAAGGCGATCGCGACGGACAAATTCGTTGCGCTCTATCCAAAGCCGCCGGTCGCCGCGGCGATCGCCTGCAACGCGAGCCTCGTTGCCCAGATTTGGGGTGAAATCACCAAGGCCGTCGACGACGCAAGCCAAGACGTGACGCTCGAAAATCTACCCCGATTTGAGGTGCCCGGGCTCAAAAGAATCCTGCCACTGGCGAACTGAGACACCATTCCCCACGAAGCCGCCCTGATCACATCAGGGCGGCTTTTCTCATTTTATAAGGCCTAACCCAAGTCGTGCCGCCGCTGGCGTGACAATCCCAAAAAGACGGGTGGTTGTGGCCGAACCGGCAAATTGTTCGCAACGCTCATTCAAATCCCAGGAAAGGCGACAAGATGATTGCCAAGACTTCTGCGATTGATCCCGCAATCCGCGCTTTCTGCGCGCTGAACAGCCTTCGGAACCGTCTCGCTCTCGAGTTCCAGGCCATGACGTTCCGGTCCACCGCCGTCGCCGGCGGCATGGTCGGCGCCATCATTCCGCTGGCGCAGTTCGCGTACGAAGAGCCCCTGAAGGGCCTCATCCTGGCGGCGATGCTTCCCACGCCGACCGTGCGTCGTCTCATCAGTTCGGCCGCCGGCGTCAAAGCTCGCTGACAATGCGCCACCACTACCTGAGGACCGAGCCCGCCGCCTCATCCGCGCATTGGGCGGTCGGCAGATGTGCGACCCCCACCGAACCGGTGCTCATCCAAATCGGCGACGCCAAAGGCGGGCAAGCGCGAACCAGCAACACAACAAGCGAAGCGATCGCCTTCGCGCAGCAGCTTCGCAGCGTGCTCCAGTTCGCAGATCGAATTCCGATCAGCCTGACCGAGAACGGCGAGACCGTGCGCATCGTGCTCCATCGCGAAGACGGCCTTGAGCTGGCCGACGCGATCGAAGCGATCACCCGCTGATCACACGCAGATCCACCGCAAGACAAGAGCGAGACACGACATGCAGATCCAAACGCTGAACGCCGTTGCCCCCTCTCATCAGGTTGCCCTTCGCTCGGCAGCCGTTTCGATCTCGCGGCGCGCCAGCCGCCTTCCTCTGCTCCGAAACTACCTCATCACCCCGTTGGCCGCTGTCAGCCGCCTGCGTGACCGACAGCGCCGCCTTCAGAGTCGTGTTGAGATCGCCCAGGCCAAGCTGGCTGACATTCGCTTCAACGGGCTCGCGCGATACACGAAGAAGGGGCTGATCTCGTATCTGACTGCCTGCGCCAGCGACGAGTTCTCGATCGACCGCCTCGGCGAACTGGCAATCGATCTCAACAACGACATCGCCCGTGCCAAGCGGCTGCGCGATGGCCGCGCCATCCGCAAAATGCTCCGCAGCCGACTCTGAAACCTGCCGGGGGCGCTGCCCCCGGCATTTTCCTTTGGCGAACCGTTCGCGCGAAAATTCCCGATAAATCCAGAATAACGACGCCAGAAGGCCGCGACCTCGTTTGCTCGCCACCGCCGCCCTCGACGCAGTGCCAGCGCCACCCCTAGACCGAGCAATCTGATGACCCAGCTTCAGCTCTTCGATTCAGTGGCAATGCGATGGAACGCAGGCCGCTCGACCTATAGGCCCGCACAAGAACCAATCGACACATCCCGCTTCTTCGTCGAACGCGTCCGGGAGGCTCTCGCGCGGGAGTTCGTCGTCACGCATCACTATTCGAGGTCTTTCCCAGCGGCGATCGCCTGCTATGGATTGATGGAGCGAGTTGGCCCGCATCAGACCCGCTTAAGCGGAGTGGCCGTCTTCTCGGTGTCGATGCAGCCGAGGGCCGCAGATGCCTACGGCGCTACGGGTGAAGCATTCTGCGAGCTTGGACGCTTCGTTCTGCTCGATGACGTCGCCGGCAATGGCGAGACGTTCTTCCTCGCCAGGGCCATTCGCCAATTGGGCATCGACAAAGCCGGCCCCGACGGGAGAGCCAAATACAAACTCTGCCTGGCATACTCCGACCCCGTCCCCCGCACCGACATCAAGGGCAATGTCACGCTCACCGGGCATATCGGCCGAATTTACGCGAGCGCCTCCGCGGCATACTGCGGTCGGTCAAGCTCTCGGACCCTCTGGCTCGCCCCAGACGGCACATCGCTCTCGCAGCGAGCGCTCTCGAAGCTGCGTAGCGACGACACGGGCGCCAGATACGCCTACGAAATGCTGATCGGGCATGGAGCTCCCCCAATTGGTCCCGGTGAGCCCAGCCGCGCCTACGTTCGACGCGCTTTACGCGAAGGGCCCTTCCGGCGGCTGCACCACCCAGGAAACCACGCCTATATCCTGCCCTGCGGAACGCACAGCGACCGCTCCCGAGTTCGCAAGCTCGTGGACAAGGGCCTGCCCCGCCCCAGGACGACAGATCCGCTTCGCGCTTAAATCGGTACCGATACAGCTTGGCCGTAATTCGGTATAAGAGACGCATCGCGCATTTAATCGCCTTATTATTTTATCGGATATTTCCATGCAGAAATCCAACTCGATTCCCAAGTTCCGAATCGCGAAACAGACGCCGCTGCTGACCGCACGGCGCTGGCTCGTTCGCAACAGCCGCCGCGTGACGCTGGCGTTTTCTCTCGTCGCGATCCTGACGTTCTCCGCGCTCTACAACTTCCCGGAACTCCGCGGAGAGACCCAGTCACCGGTCAAGACGGGCGGCGACGCCATCAGCTACCAGACGATCAAGGCGGAGGTCGCACGCGGCCTGATCGATCGTGCCGCGCTAGTGCGCAACGGCACCGACGCCTGGTCGACCCTTGTCGTCACCTACAAGGACGGCCGCGTCGAGTGGGCTTCGATCAAGGAAAACCCCGAGCTGGCCGAAGCCGCCGATGTGAAGCTCGGAAGCCTGTTCCAGGCCGCCGGCGTTCCCCTTTCGACGAGCTCCGCGCCTTCCGAGACGTCACAGTTCTCGAAATTCACGGGCTTTGGCGTCACGACGATATTCCTCGTCGCAGCCTGCCTTCTGCTTCTCGTCATGGCCAACCAGGTCAACGAGATCGGCTCGACGACCATGGGGATGACCGGAAGCCGGGTCAAAAGCACGGTCCGCTTTGCGGACGTCGCCGGCATCGAGTCCGCGAAGGCTGATCTCGAGGAACTCGTGCAGTTCATTCGCGATCCATCTGCCTACGAAGCCGTCGGCGCGCGGCCAAACCGCGGTACTCTCCTCACGGGCCCGCCGGGCACTGGCAAGACGCTTCTCGCCAAGGCTGTCGCCGGCGAATCCAACGCCGCATTCCTTGCGTTCTCGCCGAACGATTTCTCGAGCATGTATATCGGCCTCGGAAAAATGAAGGTCCGCAACGCCTTCGCTCGGGCGAGGGAACAGGCGCCAGCGATCCTGTTCATCGACGAAATCGACACCCTTGCCCGGAAGCGCGGCCAGGATCATCGCGAGTACGATGCGATCCTCAACGAAATCCTCGTCCAGATGGACGGCTTCGAGGGCCGCGAAGGCGTGATCGTCATCGCTGCGACCAACCGCGTGGAAACGATGGATCCCGCCATCCTCCGCCCCGGCCGCTTCGATCGCATCGTGCAGGTGCCCCTCCCAGATGCAGGGGGCCGTGGCGCGATCCTGAAGGTCCACGCCAAGAACCTGCCTCTCGAACCAGAAGTCGATCTCGGTCATATCGCCCAGCGGGCGACCGGCTACTCCGGCGCTCAGCTCGAAAACCTCGCCAATGAAGCTGCGCTGACGGCCGCGCGATCGGGCCGAACCCTGGTCTCGCAGTCCGACTTCGACGTCGCCCTCGACAAGATCACACTCGGCGCGCGTCGCAACGGCCTGGCGCTCTCTGAAACCGACAAGCGGCTCATCGCGACGCACGAGGCGGGACATGCGCTCTGCAATATCCTGCTGACGGACTGCGATCCGGTCGATCGCGTGACCATCCTTCCGCACGACAACGCACTCGGCGCTGTCGTGCGCAGCTCAGAGCACGACACCGTTCTGTTGTCGCTGGACCGTCTCGAAAGTGAGCTCACGGTCATGATGGCAGGCCGGGCCGCGGAGATGATCATCCTCGGCGAGCGCAAGTTCTCGAACGGCGCAGCGGGCGACTACAAGGAGGCGACGCAGCTCGCGCTCCGGATGACATGCGAGTGGGGCATGTCGCCAGAATTCGGCTCCCTCTACGTTCCTGCCGATCCAAAAGATCCGCAGGTGCAGAAGGCGATGCGGAAGATCCTGGACGATGCACTCAGCCGTGCGCGTGCCATCATCAATAAGCACCGCCCGTCGCTGGACGCGCTCGTCGAAGAGCTGATCAAGCGCGAAACCATGACCCGAGCCGAGGTAGAACGGGTCATCCAGCATCAGCCCAAGCTCTTGCCGAAGGCCGCCTGAGCGGTCTTCAACCATCGAGGACATTATGACGGGACAGGCCCTTCCACTCGAAAACCCGGCGCCTCACGACGTCGAGACCTATATCTCGGCTGCCGAGGCGCATGGGAGCTTCGATGACCCCGATCACGAGGTAGGCGACCTTCAGCAACTGCTGAGAGCCGCCTTCGGTATGCTGACGATCGAACAGCGGACGCTGTATTTCCTCAATCCCGATGTCCGCGCAGTCCTCGTGAGCGCCAACGTCATAAACGACGAATAGGCGCTCACTCCCCGGACGACTTCAGCCTGCGAATAAGCCGCGCAAGCTCGCGCCGATCTACCACGACGGCCCCGGCGTCAATCGCACGCTGTCGCCGAAAGAGAGGCACGTCGTAGTGCAAGACCGGCCGGCGCTGGAGCCACTCACGCTTCATCCCGATATGAAGCGCCATCTCATCGAGTTCGCCGAGCGTGTCCGCCAGCATATGGCACATGATCATCCCGCGGAACGGGAGACGAGCACTGTCGACATACACAGCCATCAGGCGTTCCTCAGATGAATAATTTCCAGATTATTCTGCTGGTTTTCGGCGCGTTCAGCGGCACGGTTATGTGCATCGGGTTCGTGCTGAAATCGCCTCTCGTCACTTCGTTCGGCCTGGTCGTCGGCATCTTCGTCGTGGTTTTCGCCACGAGCGACGACCTGCCCCGAATAGGGCTCATAAATTCCAAAGAGAGTTGCTACGCGTCCGGCCAGGGCAAAAGCCCAAATGATACGGACATTGTAACGCCTGCCCGCATGCGGGCTCAAGGATGCATGCATTTGCAACCTCCTGAAAACAAGCAATTTATCCGGATGGTCGATTGATCGCGTCCGAACTTATGGACGTGCACCTCCCGCAACCGGTAAAATGCGCTTAGCCGCCCTTCCGGCCACAGCGTGAAGAACGGATTCAAAATGCCTTTTTTCGCTCGATCAGCTCTGGCGGGAGCAATTCTATTGCTCCCGACCTTCGCGACATCCCGCTCGCCCGAGGTTCAGAACACGCCAATCGTCGCGCTGCAGCCTCACCCGTCTCAGCCCGAATGGGCAAAGATATGCCCAACCGGCGGCGCCGAGAGAAGCTGCTATGTAACGCGCGATTTCGTCGACACGGACGGCAGCGCGATCATGGCTATCGGCATTTACGCGCTCTCTGGTAACGAGGACAGAGCGATTGGCCGAGTTCTCCTCCCACTCGGTCTGTCGCTTCCTTCGGGAATCCGCCTGGCCGTCGACGACGGAGCGCCGATTGCGGGCAAATTCTCCAGCTGCATCCAGACTGGATGCTTCGTCGAGTTCTCGATCGCTCCTGAATTCGCTCGGGCGATGCGCAAGGGCGATGCGATCCGGATTGCGGCTCTGAACCAGTACCTCAACGAGATCGGCTTCCTGGCGCCTCTCAGCGGCCTCTCCGCCGCGATCGACGGCCCGCCGCTCACCGATGCGGCACTCGCGCACCGGCAGGCCAATCTGCGCAAAGCACTCCAAGAGAAGGCTGCGCAACCTTGATGACAGGCAACACCGCAGCCAAGGATGCTCTCCTCGCGAGCTACGACCGCCTGCGCCGGGCCGAAGAGAAGCGCATTGAGCTGCTGCCCGATCGCTTGCAGACAATGCGCGCCGATCCGGACTGGATCGCCGCTGTGTTTGAGAAAAACCAGGCGCTCGACGCCTTCGTTGCAGCAGCACGAACTGCCTGCGTCACGTGGAGCGCGGAGCAGCCGAACAACGGCTAACCGTACCAGGAGCCACAATGCCCCCTCTTTCCCATTCTGCCGCGAAGGCGCGGCAGAAGCGCCTCGAACGCGGCCAGACCTCAGAACGCGACGCTCGCAGGCATACGCCCAAGGCGTCGCTGCAGGGACTTCTTCAACTCCCGCTGCTCGAGGAGCTCGAGCGTTGCGGCGGCAAGGCGCGGCCGGGCGAGATCTACGAACGGCTCGCCCAGCGCATGGGACTCTCCGAGGACGCCCTCGCAGCCTCCCGGACCTGCGACGACGGCCAATCCTACCGTGTCTTTGAGCAGCAGGTTCGCTGGACGCGCCAAACGGCCGTCATGCAAGGCCTGATCACCAACGCCGAGCGCGGGATCTGGGAGCTGGCAGACCCTGCCTACGACAAGCTCATGCGAGCACGTCGGGGTAGCGTCGTGCTCATCTACTCCCTCGACGACGGGATGGCTCTGTGGGGCCACGCAGAGGACGCCGCCGCAGCCATCGAGAAGGGCTCCATCTCGCTCATCATGATGAGCCCGCCCTACCCCACCATCTCTCGCAAATATGGGAAGATGGGCGTGCCAGAGTGGCTGTCCTGGATGCGGCGCCTCACCGCGCTCTGGAGCGACCTCCTGGCAGACGACGGAACGCTCGCGGTCAACCTCATGGACTGCTTCGTTCCCGGGACACCAGCTATCAGCCCCTATATCGACCGCTTCGTGCTGACGACCGTCGACGACGTTGGCCTTCACCTCCAGGGCCGACATTTCTGGCATTCGCCGACAAAGCTAGGCAACATCAACTGGTGCGCGAAAAGCCGGATCCGGCCGAAGAACACCGTCGAGCAGGTTTTGCTGTTCTCGAAGACGCCGCACCCGAATTGGGATGTCGATCGGATGCCCCGAGGCGAATATGCAAAGCGATCGGCGGCACAGTTGGCCAATGACAAGCAGCGCGGGAAAGAAGTGCGTCCATCGGGCTATGACATCAACCCTGACGCCTTCGCCCGCCGGGACACAGGCCCGATACCGGGCAACCTTATCATCGCCGGCGGCGCTTCGGGATCAGACGCTTACTCGAAGCGTTGCCGTGAAAACGGCATTGAGGCCCATCCGGCTCGCTACCCCGAGGAGCTGCCGCGGCGGATCATTTGCCTGACCACCGAGCCAGGCAATGTCGTGTACGACCCAATGGCGGGATCGAACACGACCGGAAAGGTGGCTATGGAGCTGGGGCGAAAATTCATCGCCTCCGAACCCATGCTAAGCTACGTCATGGGTTCAAGCCTGCGCTTCGACGACAGGCCCGACTTTAAGCAGCATTTTCAATTATAATTGATGGGCTTGTCTTCATCGAGCGACAAGCCCGTATCATCGAAAAAATGGAATAAAATACGGTCTAAGCAGGCTCGTTCACGCCACAGCGAGAAGCTCGGGGGCCTCCATCGTAAAGTGCTCCAGGTCGGCCCAGCTGGTGGCAGCCGCAACCTCGTCGGCGACCTGCGCCGTCTCGGCCATATGCTCGCAGATCAGCGCGAGGTTGACTTCCATCTTGCCGAGAATGGCGGAAAACCGCGCCTGCTCGGCCTCGTCGAGCACGATGCCGGCGGCCGACATCCGGTTCATTTGCCCAAAAAGCGCCTCGATATTCTGCGATTTGCGCTTATCCAGGGCGTCGATCCTACCCAGATCCCGCGCCAGAAGGGCGGAGGTTGTCTGGTCGACCGTCTCTTCTAGACGGTCGAAACACGGCGTCAGCATTTAAGGCTACCTCGTTCTCGATCCGCAAGCATCCTCGCTTGCCGAGGACACCTAAGCGGCAAACCCCTGACAAAAGCTAGTAGCGCGAGACAGACAAATTCGTCGCACCTATCAGCAACCACGCAGGCCATCACTCCTTATCAATCCGAATTGACCTAGGGAGAGCCATCTCAAAGCCGCTATTACTGCAACCGGCCCGCCACCCGAGCGGCTCCTTGCGCGCTAGTGACTAAGGAATTCGCTGGCTGCGAACTAGCGAATACGTACGCACACTCCAAATTGCCATGCCGCGTTCACTTGGAGAAAAACGCGCATCGGCCCGCAATGTGAGGTTGCACCCGTCGATCATTGTCATGGGGCTCGGTGAAACTCCGATGACACTTCGATCGCCACAAGGATGAATTAAATTTTACCGGTGTTTTCGGTTCAGTTTCCGTAAACCATCCCGGCAATGAGCATGTGGATCGCGGGGAACCGAATTCTGAGAGCCGAAACCAGCGCCTATCGAGAGGCATTCGGCCACAACAACATGCCGTGGCGTTCATAATCTGCGCCCAAATAAATTATCCCAGTTTAATTTCCGGGCCGCGACTTTAGCGCCTTAAGCGCGAAATCCTTGGTCAACAGAAACACATATTCGCATTAAATCGCCACCATCCATGTGAGCCTGGGCCACGCCCATCACACGCTTTGGCATCCCATGAAGGATAGCCGGCATTCGATAAACGTAAGCGCTCGAATGTTGCTCCAAGATCTCGCAGCTTATACCCGCGAGGCTCCGCCGTATGAGGCTTCTTACGCCCACCAAAGGCCGCGCTGATAAATTAGATGCGTGAAACCCCATCAGAATGCAGAGGGGCCAATCGTGGGCCAAATCATGCCTAGAAATCTCGCAAAAATTCAGTTCGGCTCTCACCTCTACGGTACGAAAACGCCTTCTTCGGATATGGACTACAAGTCCATTCACGTGCCTTCCGCGCGCAGCATTCTGCTCGGTCGGCCTGAAGACGTCTTACACTTCGGCACCAAAGCAACCTCGGCTGACGAGAAGACCGGCTATTGGTCTGGGACGCCGCGGGCCAATACAAACACCGACGTCGATCACGACTCGCTGTCCTTGGCAAAATTCTTCGGAATGCTGAAAGACGGCGATATGAACGCGATCGAGATGCTCTTCGCGCCGACCGCCAGCATTGAGGAAACAAGTCCCGATTGGGACTACATCAGGTCGCCCGATGTGCGCAAGCGCCTCATCGACAGGAAGTGCTCCGGCTTCGTCGGATACTGCCAGTCGCAGGCCACCCGATATGGTGTTCGCGCGTCACGCGTCGAAAGCCTGACCCACCTCCTCAATGCCATCCAAACCTGCGCCAACTCACACCCTTTGGGGCTGCAGGCGCGCATTTCCGACTGCACGCAGGACCTTCAGCGACTTTTGGAAGGCAATGCAGCCGTGACGTGGACGCGTCGCCATTCTGGCCAAACGTCCGATCTCCTTCACATCTCAGTCTGCGATCGCCTCGCAGCTGTGACAGAGAAAATGGCGCAACTGCAGGATATCGCCGAGGGCGCCCTTCGAAAGTACGGGCGCCGCTCCCTTGCTGCGAGCCACAGCGGTGGGTACGACTTTCGAGCCCTATCGCACGCAATTCGCGTGGGGCGAGAGGCACTCGAGCTTCTCACGACATCCGAGATCACATTCCCCCTCGCCTCCGCCGACGAGCTGATCGCGATCAAGGCAGGCAGGATTGCCGGTCCCGAAGTTCTGAAAATGCTCGACTCGATCCTGGTAGAGGTTGAAGGCGCGTCCCAAAATTCAACGCTGGCAGAAAATATCGATTGGGATTTCTGCCAGGCCACTCAGATCCGCATTTACGCGCACCAAATTTCAAAATCGGGACTGTGAATAATGACGCTAATTCTGAAATTGCATTCCCTTTCCGCGCTGAGCGCGCTTCAGGTTGATATCCTGGCGCTCGAGAAGACAGCGGCCGAAGGCGCCGTCGGCCTCGATGCAGAAACAGTGCGCATGCTCGGTGTTCTCCTGCAGCCAGTTCCCGACGCGTTTCCTGTCGCGATCTCTGTGCCGTGGGATGCGATGGCTTTGCCCCTGCGGGTCTGCCTTGCTCGATCACACTCGTATAACGGCGATGCCGTTCTCTACGACGACGCCGAGAACGCATCGGCGACCTCCGATATCGTCCTTTCGGGGATGACGCCGCAACACGTCGCGACGCTCCTCGAGGCGGTCGAGCAGATGACGACGGCCGATATCCCGGCTGGGATACTCCGAAACGACCTCAATCCGATCAATGCACCGGTTGCCGGGGCACTCGTGGATCAGTCGATCCTGCCATGGATCTCCAAGACCGTCAGGGAAGGCTTCTATCTCGCGCGGGTCGCCGCAAATGAGGCTCGAGCCGAGCGGTTCTTCAGCTGGCTCGACGCGCAAAACGACTCCATGACGCCGACGGTCACGGAATTCGCAAAGGCAAACTCCTTCGCCGTGCATCACACCGGAGGCGGATGCCTGGCGCTGATGCGCGAGGAGGGCAAGGACTGGCACGTTCTCCTCACCGACGATGACGGCTCGCTTCCCACCGACCCGAACTCGGCCGAGAACTATTTCGGCATCTACCACAATGAAAGCGAATGGTGGCTTTCGACCGCGGCCACATTCGCCGACTACCTGGCAACCCGCCAGACCATCATCGCCCTTGCGAAGAACCGGATGAATCCCAAACAGGATGGCATCCACATCGACCTCGTCCCGCTTCTCCAGTTGGCCAAGGAGCTTCGCCTCGTTCACAAGGACGAGAAGGAAGCCGTCGCCAAAATCCTGAGCCGGTGATGCGCCCCGCATCCGCTTCGAAGCCCTCTCAGGCGCAGCTCGTATTCCCGCTCCTAGACCTCATTCGCGACCAGGGTGGCTCGCTAAAGGCGAAGGATGCGGGAGAAGCTCTGGGCCAACGGTTTGATTTGCCGGTAGACGTCCTCGATGAGGTGTCAATCGACGCCTCTGGCGCATCCACGAACGTCTGGCGTCGCCACGTTCGCTTCGCCCGGCAAAAGGGTGTCGCCATGGGGTACATCGCCCCAGATCGCGACGGCATGTGGCGCCTGACCGATGAGGGTCATGACGGCCTACGTGCAGCGAAAGCAGCGGTCCACGTCCAGGTCCTCGTCGACCCGTCGAGTGGCCTCCCCCGCGCAGCGACGTTGGACATTTCGGTCGGCATGCCGACGGTCCACACGCTCGTGTGCGGAAACAGCCAGGATCTCTCCTGGATCGACGATGGATCCGTCCCGCTGATCGTCACGTCGGCCCCATACTTCGATCTCGTCGACTACGGCGCTGACGACGGGCAGCTCGCACGCTTTGAAAGCTACGAGACCTTCCTCTCGCACCTCGACGCCGTCTGGGCTGAATGCTTCCGCGTCCTTGCGCCAGGAGGGCGGCTCGCCTGCAATGTCGGAGACGTCCTGCGATCTCGCAAAGCTGCCGGCCGTCATCACGTGCTGCCGCTGCACGCTGACATTATCGTTCGAGGCCGGTCACTCGGATTCGACGCTCTGACAGGCGTTCTCTGGCAGAAGATCGCCAACTGCTCCTATGAGCAAGGCGCCGGCGGCGTGCTCGGAAAGCCAGGCCAGCCGAACCAGGTCATCAAGAGCGAACTCGAACACATCCTGCTGCTGAAAAAGCCCGGCCCCTATCGCAAACCAACGCCCGCCCAGCGGGATGCTTCAGCGATTTCCAAAGACGAGCACAGGCAGTGGTTTCGCCCCATCTGGGATGACGTCCCAGGAGCGCGCGCCGGAAACCATCCAGCCCCCTTCCCCGTCGAGATCCCCTACCGCCTAATCCGCATGCTCTCCTTCGCAGGCGACACGGTGCTCGACCCCTTCGTTGGCTCGGGCACCACAGCGCTGGCGGCAATGAAGGCGGGGCGGAACTCGATCGGCGTCGAGGTTAGCCCGAGATATTTCAACGACACGGTAGGCAGGCTGAAAAAGGAATCCCTTCGTTTCGCCGCATAAAGTGCAGCGGAGGAACCCCATGAAACGACGCCTCCTGATCCTTGGATGCTCAAGCAGGAAGAAGCCTGATCCCGGTTGGATGCCAGCCTTCGATCGATACGACGGTCCGCTCTGGCAAACCCTTCGCACGGTCGATCCGACACGATCAAAAACGACCGTGGCCTACCTTTCCGCTCGGTACGGCTTCGGAGACGCCGCCACCCCAATCGAAGATTACAACCTGCGTCTCACTCCGGGGCTCGCCGCAAGGATGATCGCCGGCGGGGTCAACACGAGATGGCCGCGTCCCCCAAGACCGCGAGACCCAGACACGTTTGGCGACAGCGCCGCAGTCAACATCACCAGCATGTCGAGGTTCGGTGACAGCCCGTTCGAGGACGTCGCCCTCGTGGGTGGGCGCATCTACCTGTCCGTAATGAGAGCATTTCTCCCGGAGTTCATCCGCTTGGGCGGCATAACGCCGACGGTGGAGATCACCGTAATCAACGACACAATCGGATTCATGCGCCGTGCGCTGCGCCAATGGGTCGACAAGGAACAGCCCCATGACAAGCCGTAACCCCAGCCCACCCGATGCCGTCGTCGATGGGCTGAAGGCCGCTTTTGCGTCCATCTGGCGCTGGTCTGACGAAGGCAAGCCGGAGTTCGTTTGCCTGGCAACCAATATCGGCCGCGGCCGCCTTGCTGTCACAAGCGACGCCGGGATCAGAAACCAGCGCGGCAATCCGCACGGGCCGTTCTCCGATCTCTACGTCTCGCTCATCTTCTACGGCGGCGCAGGGCCTACCGACCTCATCCCCGTGAAATCGGTCTATGACTGCGCGATCAGCCCGGTTTGCATCCTGACACTCGACCTCCCGTCGATCGAAAACATTCCGACGCCCCCCATCGCAGCCATGGGCGCCATGGAAGCTCGTCCCAACACGACCGTCTGGCGCATGGGGTTCGCCGACGGCGTATTCGCCGATCAGACGGTTTCCACCGCCCGCGCTGCTCGTGTCGCTTCTGGCTACACCAACCGACCCGTCAGCCACTCTCCGTTCCGGGGCGGGTCTGACCCGCTCTATAGCCAGCACAGCAGCATCGTCGTCGATTGCTGCTTCGACTACCCCGGGCGCTGCGACTTCGGCGCTCCCGTCTGTGACGTCAACGGTCACCTGGCGGGCGTGCTGGTCGGGCATGATACCGCCTGCGGTTACACCCACATCGGCTACTATGTGCCGATCGAAATCATTCTGCCATTCATCGACCTCGAGAACGCACTGGGCAAGCGTCGAGGCGGCGTTTTCGGCATCCACGAGCCAGTCAATCACTCCCGCTTCTAGTCCTTGGCGACTGCGTGCCCATAGGGCAATATCGCCTTTACCGGGCACGCTCCGAGGGGTGGATGGTGATCACGCTGAACCACTGGGAGGCCGGAAACGGCTACGCGCGCATATACGTGAACGGCCTTCCGACGACCGCCAAAGTGTTCCTCGAAAACGGTCGCCGAGGGATCAAGATCACCGCCGCCGATTTGACAGCCGATGACGTCGAGCTCGCCATCAAAGAGGCTTTCAACCTCCCGGACCTGACCTGGGTCGCTCTTGAAGCCCTCGCGAAGCAATCGTCAGCGCGGAAACCCGCCGCGAAGCCGAACTTCGTTCCACCGGCGGTATCGAAGCCATGGACCGCGGCCGACGCCGAGGCACTCGACGCGAACGCAATGACACATCCGATCCCTGAACCCGTCATGCTCATGGTCGATCACCGAGAGCCAGACGAGATGAAGGAAAAGCTGGCGGCGATCAAAAACCTGCACATCGAGGAAGCAGCTCTCGAAATCGGTGACTACGTCATCACCGACAAGCTCATTATCGAGCGAAAAACCGTGACCGATTTTGTCACCTCGCTGACCGAAGATAGCAAACGCCTCTTCAAGCAGACCGACGCAATGAGCCAATCCGGCGTTCCGTCGGTTTTGATCCTTGAGGGCGACATTTACGCCCAGAGGCGGACGGAGCTCCCCAGCATCACCGGGACTCTCTCGTACCTCGCAGTGATCCAGCGGATCGCGATCGTTCCAACGCTATCGCTTCACCACAGCGCCTATATGATCGCGAAGCTGGTCCGACACCGAGTTTTTGGTCTCGGTTACGACCTCGGCCTGCGAGGCGCGGCGCCCGTCAACAATTACGCCGGCGCGGCACAATTCTTCATCGAGGGACTGCCCGGCGTCTCCGCCCTGACAGCCAAGCGCCTTCTCGCCCATTTCGGATCAGCGCGGGCTGTCGCGGGCGCAACCGAGGAGGAGCTCCGCGCCGTGTGGGGAATTGGTCCCAACCGCGCGCGAGACATCATCAGAGCCCTCACCGTTCCGTTCGACAAAACCTGATTGGGATCCACGCAGTCAATCGGATCGGCATGGATCTATGCCCTCAGCGACCCGCCAGCCGTAATGCTGGCGATTTCGGAAATCGCATCCGGCTCGGAAATGCGATACAACAGAGCCCTGAATTTTAAAGCCGATATTTCAATGACAAAAATCATCGTATTTACCGGCGCCGGAATTAGCGCGGATTCCGGATTGCAGACCTATCGCGGGGCGGATGGACTTTGGGCCGACGAGCGCCTTGAGCGCATCTGCAATTTCCGCGTTTGGAAGCAGCATCGGCTCGCTGTCCATGAATTCTACAACTCGCGCCGGGCCGAGCTTCGCACCGTTCAGCCGAATGCCGCCCACGCGATGGTGGCGCGCCTCCAGGGCGCCTTCGACACGACGTTGATCACGCAGAACGTCGATGATCTCCATGATCGCGCCGCAGCGCATCTAACCAGCCCAGACATCCTGCACGTGCACGGACGCCTCACGCACATCATGTGCACCGCGCAGGGCTGTGAGCCCTGGTCGATCGGGCACGACGACTGGGACGCAGAAGACGGCCGATGCCCTCATTGCGCCTCGATCAAGGGCGTGAAGCCAGACGTGGTGCTGTTCGGCGAGAACGCGCCGCACTACAAGCGGATGTGGAAGCTGCTCAGCAAGCTGACGGCCAAAGACATCCTCCTTGTCATCGGCACGAGCGGGAAAGTCGTCGATATCGGATCCATCGCTGCGAAGACCCCGGCGACCACCATCCTATCTAACCTCGAGAGTTCCCAGGATCTTTCCATGCCTGGCGCTCCGTGCATCGAAGACCGCCAATTCGACCACGTCATCCATGGTCGCGCGATCGACACCGCAGCCGAGATCGAAACTCTCGTGCAAACGATCGTGCTGAAAAATGCCCGAAAGAGCAGTGCCTTCAAAGCCTCGGCGTAACGCCGGGGCTTTTTTTATTCCCGATTATCCGAGGTGGGCCCGTAAGACCCTCTTCGGAAACCCCTTTAAATGTATCACTATCGAAACCACGATTTTCTCACTCCTGAATATCTCGACCATATTCTCGGTGGCCTGATCGTCGACAGCTTCGCTGGCGGTGGTGGTGCATCGACCGGCATCGAGGAAGCGCTCGGCCGCTCCCCTCACTTCGCTATCAACCACGATAGCGAAGCCCTCTGCATGCATGAGGCCAACCACCCCGATACCGTGCACCTCACGCACGACATCTGGAAGGTCAAACCCCTCGAGGTTACACGCGGTGCGTGTGTTGGCCTGCTGTGGGCAAGCCCTGATTGTAAGAGCCATAGCCGGGCCGCCGGCGGCAAGCCAAGAGCCAAGAATATCAGGGACTTAGCATGGGTTGTGGTCCATTGGGCCAAGGTCGTTCGACCCAAGCTGATCCTCCTCGAGAACGTCGCGGAGTTCGCCGAATGGGGGCCGCTCACGCTCAAGGGGCAGCCATGCCCGAGGCGCAAAGGCCAGACGTTTGCCGACTGGGTCTCGAAGCTCGAGCGTCAGGGCTACCAGGTCGACTATCGCATGCTCAAGGCCTGCGACTACGGCGCCCCCACCATCCGCGAACGGCTCTTCCTCGTCGCCCGATGCGACGACAAGCCTATCGTGTGGCCGGAGAGAACACACGCCCCCGCGGACGATCCACGCGTGCTCGCGGGTGAGTTGCTGCCGTACCGCACCGCGGCCGACATCATCGACTGGCAGAAGGCCTGCCCTTCAATCTTCATGGACCGGGATCGCGCTCAGAAGTACCGCGACGACACCGGGCTCACAGTTAAGCGCCCGCTCGAGGATGCCACGCTGGCCCGCATCGCCAAGGGCGTGAAGCGCTACGTGATCGATGCCGAGCAGCCCTTTATCACCTCGCTCACGCACCAGGGTGGGGATCGCAATGAAGCCCTGAGCGACCCGCTCAAGACGATCACCGCGGCGAACCGGGGCGAGAAGGCTTTGGTCACGCCCGAGCTCGCACCCTTCATGACGAAATTCCGCAAGAACGCCGTCGGGGCCAGCATCCACGACCCGCTTCCGACGGTCACCGCCAACAGCTTCGACAAGCGCGCCGGTTGCGGCATCCCCATGGGCGTCGTCGCACCAGAGATCGTCCAGGTCGATTCCGAGACCGCCCGCGCATCGACGCTCATCAGCGTCGCGCACGGGGACTCCGGCGGAAAGCGCGAATACCCGATGGACGAACCCCTCGGGACGGCAACCGCTTCAAACACTCACGCTGTCGCGATGGTCGACGCAGTCGCACCCGTCATCACCTATTCGCAGCAGGGTGGCGCAGTCCGCTCGCCGGAGGCCCCGCTTCACACGGTTACCGCCTCCAGTAAGGATTACAACGCCATCATCGCCCCTTATCTGGCGACGTACTATTCGACGAAGCCCGGCGGACAGCCACGGACAGCCTCGCTCGACGAGCCCCTGCGAACCCAGACCACCGAGAACCGTCACGGCCTCGCGGTGCCCTATCTCGTGCCGCGCTATGGCGAACGGCCCGGTCAGGAGCCGCGGACCGTCGCCATCAATCGCCCTGCCCCCACAATCGTTCCTGATGGCAACCAGGGCTCCCTTGCTATGGCCGAGCTCGTTCCCACGAACGAGACGCTCCATGCGAACGCCGTCATCCGACATTTCGGCGGCTCGGTCGGATCCTCGGCCGATGAGCCGATCGGAACCACGACCTGCGGAGGCGGCGGCAAGACCGGTGTGATCGCAGCCGAACTCGCGCACGCGCCAGAGGCGGCCGTGGGCTTCATCGCCCAGCAGAACACCGGCGAGGTCGGCCACGATGCGCGAAAGCCACTGTCGACGATCGTCGGCAAGGGCTGCACCCAGACGCCGGTCGTCACAACCTTGGTGCAGGCTGAAGCGGACAATGCCGAGGCCCGGCACATCGTGAAGTTCCAGGAAAACAGCGTCGGTACCGCTCTCGACGAACCTCTTCACACCGTCATGGCAGGTGCGACCCGACACGGGGTGGTCTCCTCGCACATCATCAACATGAAGGGCAGCGACCAGCGCGCGGCCCCCGTTGATGCCCCGATGCCGGCCGCATGCGCCGGCGGAAACCACATCGGCGAGGTCGCTGCGGACCTGCAGCGCTCGGCCTCGATCGTCACCTACTACGGCACCGATCAGACCGGCGCGATCGAAGATCCGCTGCATACCGTGACCACCAAGGGGCGGTTCGGCCTGGTCGACAGTCATGCCACCCACTCGCTGACGCCGGAGCAGTACGAGAAGGCTCGCGAAGTGGCCGCCTTCCTTCGCGCTTTCGACTGCTGGGACGGCGGCGAAATCGTGGTTGTCCGTGGCTACGTGATCGTGGACATCGGCCTGCGAATGCTCTCGCCTCGAGAGCTCGCCCGCGGACAGGGGTTCCGAGAGCACTATGTGCTGGACCCCAAGTTCAACGGGAAGCGCCTCACAAAGACGTCGCAGACGCGCATGATCGGCAACTCCGTTTGCCCCGACGCTGCTCGGGCAATGGTTTTCGCAAACGTCGTCATCGCGTCCCAGATGAGCGAGAAGCCGAAGAAGATCCGTCCCTGGGGCGCGGCTCTCCGCGAACTCATCCGTTCAGGGCGCCACATCAAGACCGAGACCAACCGCCGCCGGAACGCGCGCGAAAGCGTGCCGATGCGTCGGGCTGCTTGATCCCACCAACCGAGAGAACACCATGCCCCGACTTCTCAAGCCCGCCGCGCCGGCGGATGTCGAGCGCGTCACCCGCACCATTGAGTTGGTCAAGGCCGCGATCAAAGAGTTGCCGCGCGAGTGTCCAAATACGAAGGCGAAACTTCGATCGGCACTCAAGAGTGCCGAGGGAGCCCGCCGGCACATCATACGGCGCGTGCCAACGCTGACCGTGATACGCCGCGGAGAGCCGTGATGCAAAACCACCTCAGTCGTCGAAACACGGACTATTTCGATGAAGCAAGGCATCGCCGCTCAAGAAATTCGCGCTAAGAAATTCGCGATATAATCTGGCGCAATTTTAAGAGTAATAAAATTCGCCAGCTACGAAAGATGTGCTACATTCCGCGCATATTCAGATCCGTATTTCACGCTCATTTTGCGCGGGCGATATTGCATGCCTACAACAGAATTATCCCCCGCGGGGAGTTCCCCCGCGGTGGCGCCAATCCACAGCGCAACGCTGCTAGACGTCGTCCTGAAGAGCCAGGGGACCGCTCGCCTAAAGCGACGCGTCGCATCGCGTCTGGTGTTTGCCCAGATCACGGTCGATGACTACGTCTCAGATCGAGAGGCTGTCCGGCAGCGCTTGCTGTCGGTTCCTGTCTTCGGATCTTCCAGCCTGATCGAGTTGGACCTGGTGCTCGCCTCCTTCGTCGAGCGCCAGGTTATCAGTGTGCCGACCGACGAAACCCCATATCGGCTACCGGAAGCGATCGCCGGCATAACCGTCTCCGGCCTTCTGCTGGAGGCAATCCTGCCACCGTCGCTCGCCCGCGTCGTTCAGGCTTCCCCTGAACTCTCTTCGTATCGCTTGCAGGCGATCTTGGATGACCGGTGGGGGTTTCAGCAGGTGCTGCAGCGGACCAGATCGATTGGAAAAGCGAAAGCTCAGACCATCGACGCTGCGATCAGCCAATTCGTCGAAGACGTGAAGGCGATCAGCTCCCAAAAGCCTCCCACTCGGGATTACCTTGTCTACAGTTCGGCCGACCTGATGCCGCCGATCGAGGCGTTGAAATGGTGTATCGAACGGCTGACGCACCCCTATGGTGAGATAGTTCGCGACAGGCATGGAGTTGGGGCCCGGGTCGGGAATTCTGCTGGGTACTCATCAATTCTGGAAATCGCGAGAAAATGCGGCATGAGCCGCTACGCCTGCACGTCAGCGCTCAAGCTCGCCATGACAAAGCTTGCCGCCGGGCCTTCCGTGCGCGCGGCCAAGAGATTGCTGGCAGAGCCATCTGGAATTGCCGCGCGAAATGCCGCGGGGAAGGTGCTCAAAGCGCCAGTGAAAGACGCCCAGGTCGAAAGCTATTTGCGCGATGAGCCCTATTTGCGGCTGGCGGTGATCATCGCCCACAAACGGCCGAGCGAGTGGATTGGGAAGCGTTCTTCCGGGTGATTTTCTAGTTCGAACCCCGAGGAGCCGCGCGATGCACGGGCCAATTCTGTTCTTGGATTTCGATGGCGTCGTTGTCACGCGCAAGCAGGCGGACGCCGCTCACCGAAATTTTCTCTGCCCCGACAAGGTCGCCATGGTGAAGGCACTGTGCGACCGAACCGGCGCCCGTGTCGTAATTTCATCGACTTGGCGGGTGTCCCATGATTGCCGGGATGCCCTCGCTGCAGCCGGGCTCGGTCCAACCTACCTCTTCGACGACTGGGCCACGCCCCTGGACGTCGATTGCGACGACGACGTCTCAGCACGCGGCCTTGAGATCGCGCAGCACGTCCAAGCGAACAAGATCGATCGGTACGTCATCCTCGACGACATGCCCGTTCTCAAAAGCCAGGCCGCCCGCCACGTCCAACCGGACCCGACGGTCGGAATCACACAGGCTCAGATGGATCTCGCCTTCGTCTTGATCACAAACCCCATGGATGCCGCGCATGCCTAGCACGACCTACCTTCCCGGCCGCGATATCACGCGCTCCACCGCCGACTGCCTCGTCAACACCGTCAACTGCGTCTCGGTGATGGGCGCCGGCGTCGCCCTCGCCTTCAAGAAGGCGTTTCCTGCGATCATGCAGCCCTACCAGTCGGCCTGCCGCCGACGCGTCATTCGACCTGGCAGCACCACCCTGTTTCAGCTTCACGAGGTCGCCGGCCGCCAGGTCCACTGGGCAGCCATGGCGACCAAGGATCACTGGCGCGATCCTTCCAAGCTCGAATGGATCGAGCCAGCTCTTCGTGACCTCGCGAAGGCTGCCGGCGCGGCTGGCGTGCGCTCGATCGCCATCCCTCCCCCGGGCTGCGGCAACGGCGGACTGGACTGGGCCATCGTCGAACCGATGGTTCTTCGCGAGCTCGCGGCCTTCGACCTCGAGATCTACGCCCGGCCGTCCGCCGGCGGCGTCCATTGAGGGGCGCCGATGATCGCGTTCGAATCCCTGAACCCGACAAACCGCATCGCCGATGCGGTTTGCCTCTCCATCAGCTGGGCCAACCAGCCGCCCGGCCTCTACGTGGTCCCGCGATCCGAACTTGCCTCCTACTCGACAGGCCACTCGGACGCGGCTCATCGCTCCGTTGATGTCGTCTTGGACATCGAGGCCCTTGCCAAAGCGCGGACAGGCGCTTGGATCGGGATCAAAATCGCGAGTACACATGGCGTAGCAGCATGGGGTCGCGCCAAACTGGAGAACGACGATGGACGACGTGCGTAATATCGTCTGCGCATACGCAGAGAATGCCTCGGGTCCAGGCTGGAGCAACAGCCTCGTCTGGGTCATCGAGCGCGATGGCAATGGCCGCCTTCACCAGCGCGCCATTCAGCCGGAAGAGCAAACGGCCGAGATGGTTGCACTCTTTCAGGTCTGCGCCGCTTCGCACGTCGCGCTCACGAAAGCAGTCATGAACGCCGACGAGAAAAAACGCCGCCCGAGACGGGTCGCGTAATCAGCGGGCCCAAACGAAAATGGCCGGGCAGTCTGCCCGGCCATTGTTGAATTTCGCCCCGGCTCAGATGCGCTTCAGCAGCGGAGCCAGCACCTTGATCGCATCGGCCGATGAGGTCACCGGGATGCAAAAGAGCGTCAGGTACGCGAGCTCGTTGATGTGCTCGAGGCTCGAGAGCCGGCCGTACTTCTCTGGGTCGGGCTTGTCGAATGGATCACGCACCTCGATTGAAGCCCCGATCGCGAGCGCTTCTTTCCAGACGCGATAATCAGGCGGCGTCCAGAGGTTGATATGGTTCACCGTCACCCTCTCTGCAGCCACGACGAAGCCACCGTTCGTCACATAAGCCTGAAGGTAGAGCTTGCCCGGCCCATGAGGCCGAATGAGCGGGTGCGCCTTGAGAGCGGTTTCGATCTCAAGGCCAAGGCGGCTGACATCTGCCATCGGCGTCACTCCGCCTCGGCTTCCGAGCCGCCTTCGAGCGCGGCCGCAAGAGGCGCCGCATTCCCTCGGATCTTCGCCTCGATTTGCGAGGCGATATCCCGGTTTTCCTTCAGGAACGTCTTCGCGTTCTCCCTGCCCTGGCCGAGGCGCGTGCTGTCGTAGGAGAACCAAGCGCCCGACTTCTCAACGACGCCTGCCTTCACGCCGAGGTCGACCAACTCCCCCACCTTCGAAATGCCCTCGCCGAACATGATGTCGAATTCGACCTGCTTGAACGGCGGCGCGACCTTGTTCTTCACGACCTTCACTCGAACCTGGTTGCCGATCGGATCGTCCTTGTCCTTCAGCGTCGACGTGCGGCGAATGTCGAGGCGCACCGAGGCATAGAATTTCAGAGCGTTTCCGCCGGTGGTCGTTTCCGGCGAGCCGTACATCACGCCAATCTTCATCCGGATCTGGTTGATGAAGATCACGAGGGTGTTGGTGCGCGAGATCGAAGCCGTGAGTTTGCGCAGCGCCTGGCTCATGAGCCGCGCCTGAAGCCCAGGCTGCACGTCTCCCATCTCACCTTCGATCTCCGCTCGGGGCGTCAGCGCGGCAACCGAGTCGATCACGACCACATCGATCGAGCCGCTGCGGACCAGCGTGTCGGCAATTTCGAGCGCCTGTTCGCCATGATCGGGCTGCGCGATCAGCAGATCATTCAGGTTCACGCCCAGCTTGCGCGCATAGATGGGGTCCAGAGCATGCTCTGCGTCGATGAAGGCACAGGAGCCGCCTTTCTTCTGCGCCTCCGCAATCGTGTGAAGAGCGAGCGTCGTCTTACCGGACGATTCCGGCCCATAGATCTCGACGATGCGGCCCTTGGGAAGGCCGCCGACACCAAGACCGACGTCGAGCCCAAGGGAGCCCGTCGAAATCGTCTCCACCTCCACGACCTGCTTGGACCCCATGCGCATAACAGCGCCCTTGCCGAAGGATCGTTCGATCTGCTGCAATGCAGACTCAAGCGCTTTGCTCTTATTTGCTTCCATTTTCGCAATCCGAATAAATACAGTGAATATTATCACCGTTTGCCACAAATGGAGAGGCAGAACAAGATTTAAATCGTCAGATCACGTTCCTTAAACGTCGCAATCATATTGCCATAAACCCCGGAAAAATCATGCGCTACGTTATCAAATATTGGGAGGCCGCCGCTTCTCACGCCATGCTGGCATTCGCGGCCGCTCTGCAGATCGTCATGGTTCTCCGGCTGTCCGGCCGGCTCTAACCGGAACAAGGCCAGGCCCATCCCTCATGAACCACACAAATGATCTCACTCATCTGGTGACTGTGCGTGTCCGGAATTTCCCGGGCTATGCCGTCGACGTGTGCCTCAGAATTCTCGCTGGAAGTGTCGTCACCCGTTCAGACCAAAGCCGGTACCGGAAAATCCGTGCAATTGCCCACGACGGCCGCGAGTATCCCGGCTGGGTATCGTCGACGCCGGAAAACACCCGCATCGTCCCGCGCGTCGCGCCGCTTCGATTTGGGATTTTCGTCATGAACGCGAAGGTGGCGTTCGACTTCGTCAGCTCGAATGTGGTTCCCGATCTCAAGGAGCCTGCCCGCAGCACTGCGCGAGTTGAGGCGCCTCTTGCCGACAGTCGCGCTTCGGAAGAACTCTGGGCGCATGTCTCAGCGGTGATCAAAGCCCTCCCCGTCTCCGACCCCGCAGACATCTCCCGTGTCCGCAAAGCGGTCGGACTGATGTTCCACTCCGATGCGACAACGAATAAAGTCGCCCATGATGTTCTCGCCCGTGCGAATGCGCTTATCGACAGCCTTTCGTACCAGCGGGCGGCCTGAGGAAAAGACAGAAGAAATGAGCGACCGCACGCCGTCCGAAATTGCCGCAATCATTTCCGCGCTCGAAGCCACTGGCAACTACGCTGTCTTCAAACGCCTTCATCCCAACCGGATCCCGCTTCCCGAAATTCCGCTGAGCACGATCGGTGCGGACACGTTTCGCGGCTGCTACGTCGACGTCGAAGCGACAGGTCTCGATCATGACACCGACGAGGTCTTCGAATTTGCCGCCATCCCTTTCACCGCCACCACGGACGGTTACATCCTCTCCGTTGAGCAACCGATCTCCTGGTTCAACGAGCCAACCAAGCCCATTCCGGACGAGGTTGTTGAACTGACCGGCGTCACCAACGAGATGGTGCGCGGCCACCGGTTTGATCCGGCCCTGTTCGAAACTCTTCTGAACGGCGTCGAGCTGGTCATCGCTCATGTGTCACGCTTCGACCGCACCTTCTGCGAAGGCCTGCATCCTCGGTTCGCCGAAATCGCCTGGGCTTGCTCTCAGAGCCAGGTCCCATGGCGCAAGCACGGCCACGACAGCACCAAGCTCTCCAACCTCGCGCTCGCTCACGGCTTCGTCTTCGGCAGCCATCGAGCAGCAAACGACTGCGCAGCCGGCATTGCGATCCTGTCGCGAGAGCTGAAGGGGACAGGCATGCCCGCCCTTGCCCAGCTGCTGGCGACCGGCCTTTCGGACAGCTTCAAGCTCTTCGCCATCGGGGCCCCCTTCGACAAAAAGGAAATGCTCAAGGCCCGCCAATACGACTGGTCGGACGGCACCCGCGGCATTCCCAAGACATGGTGGAAAGAGATCCCCGCGGCGGAGTATCCAGCGGAGCTCGAGTTCCTGCAGAACCACATTTTCAGCCGCGCCCACGACGTCCCCGCAAAGCGGGTGACGCCGAAGGAGCGCTTTTCTCGCCGCGCTTGAACGACGAACGCCCAGATGGTTTTTCACCCGATCTTCGGAGGCAGCGCGGACAACCCGCTATCGCGCCCCGCCCGGACATACGCCGGGCCACCCGACGACGTGCTCATCAGCTATCCTGCCAGCTGGGGTAGCGCCCTAGCGAGCATCCCTGCAGACGATGAACTCGCTCCTATCACCGACGGCGAACTGATCGAGCGGTTCGACCTAGACCCCAATTTCTTCACCCGACATGTGCCGGCCGCGCTTCGCCGCTGGCGCGAAAGCCCTTCGCAAAGCCCCATTGGCATCCTCGGCCAGATCGAAGCATCGGCCGCCGCCGAAGGGCACGTGTTCACAGATACGACAGCCCAGACGCGCGCCATCGGGTCGCTTCTCTTCGTCGACGCCCTCTCGCCGGGCGATGTGCGCAGCCTAGCGAAGGACCGTAAGCTCATTCGGATAGGCGGCTCGATTGCATCGACTCTCGATGACGACGGGCGACGCCGCTTGTTCAAAGCCGTTTTCGGCTTCGTTCTGTGGGAGCGGCGCAACCGGGCAAAATGCCGGCTCGGTATGGTCAAGGTCCCGAAGGTGCTTTTCCGTGGCCTGCGCGACAGAGATATTACGCTTCCAAGCGGCCTCGCTCGACGAGACGACGAGCCCTGGAACTTTCATTTCTGCCGAACGCACGTCGCGCGCCGCGCTCGTCTCCTCGAAACCCCGCTGCAGACAGTGGCTGGAACGAGCGTCCTTTCGTTCACCGCTACGCGTTCGATCGCCGAGTATTTCACCGGCGATGAGGGAAACGTGGTCGAAATCGACCCCACTGCCTTCGACGTCGTGAGCTCCTGGAGTCTGGACCCAGCCCTCGCCAATCCTGACCCTGTGACGGGTCGGCAAGAGCGCGAGTGGATCGTTCGGCTACGGCCGGACTTCGTGCCTTCTGCCACTGCTCTCTCGAGCCGGGATCGAACCTACGCTTACTCGACACGCGATCCGATCGGGATCGAACTGCTCCATCACCATACGCACGCTCGATATGAGCTCGAAAGCCGACGGGTCGAGGCGTGCTTTGCGTATAATCGCAGCGGTGTCGGCGGGCGGATCATCTACCGCATCGACGACGAATATGCCTTCGACACGCGGCGGGCGACTAAGGCCAGGACCGGCTTTGATCCGGTGCCCGGGCCGGGCCGCCCCGCGCTGGGGCTGATTTACTTCACCCAAGAACCGTGGCAATCGAGACATAAGAATATCGATTATTTCGAAAACGACGCTGCATAATATCGCTATTTTCGAGCCGCCATTTTCGGCGGCGCAATTCGGATTATTCCATGCCCTCATCTCAACCTTTTGAGGTTTTCGCGGCTGCTGCCCTTCTGCAGGGAACGCTCATATGGGTGGCCCTCCGCTATGGAGGTTGCTTCCTCTATATGCAGCGCTTTTTCCGCACGATGGACCGAAAGGATCGCCGCTTTCTTTCGACAGGATCGCCGCAGGTCGACCGATATCTTGTGCTTTCGAGCGTGACGATCGGATCGATCACGACGCTGATCGTCTCAATGGTGCTCAACCGCGAGATCGAGGCGTGGGTTGCGGTGCCGGTCTTCATCGCACTCATTGCCATCGATGTTTCGTGCTTCCACTGCGTTGCGAACCAGCGCACCGCGCGCATCCCCGACAGCCTCCGCGACCCCTTCGACGACGATGGAGGCAACCGCCTCCCCCATTAGATGCTCAGATGGCCCGGCTCTGCCGGGCCTTTTTTTTGCTCCGTCCTGGAGCCCCCAGATGAAAGGACCGATCGGAAGTCGATCTCGTGAGGAGTGCTCACACTCTGACATCAATCCCAAGAATGACGGTTGTTGGAAGGGTGAATTCAACGAAGGCGCCAGCGCTTCAATCCCGAGAAATGGACCCGATCATGACGACCCAGCCCGCCCGCAAGAACAAGATGTATACCCGCACGCTCACCTTCACCTCGGTCAACGTCGGCACCGACAAGAAGGGCAATGCCTTCGCCAACTTCCGCGCCGACACGGTCGTCAAGTCGGGCGCGAAGGCCGGCAGCACGATTTCGATCTTCGGCCAGGCCTTCGGTCGCCACTACGCCGCGATGAAGGATGCGATCGTCGTCGGCCAGACCGCGAAGGTCAGCGGCTACCAGGACCGCCGCCAGGCCGACGAGGCGAACGGTGTCACCGCGCTGCAGTCGTTCGTCCTGATCGACCTGCCGGCCGCGAAGGCCGCTCCGATCGCCGCCTGATCGGACAAGAAGGGAGTCTGGCTTCGCCAGGCTCCCTTTCATTTGCCGAGACCGGAAAACCCCTCGGTAGCCATGAAGGAATAGATCGGTCGACCTTCGCTGCGACCGCGCTAGCAACCCCGCTCCGGCTTGAATAAGCCAGGGCCACACCAATCGACCTACTTCAGCAACAGACTCATCTAAGGCTTAATTGACCGGCCGCTCACCGAGCGACCCGCTTTGAATTGCCTTGGGGACAACAGGCATGGCCTTTGGCCGATAACCCCTCAGGGAGATTTGAGAATGTCGCTCGCCGCTGTCGCTAACCTCGACGTTCTGTTTTCGCTTGCCGCCGGCGAATACGCCGCGTTTTCCGGGATCGGGTCTCGCGAGACCCCTCCGGATGTCTGCCACGACATGACCCGAATTTCGGCGGCCGCATATAAGCGCGGCTTCACGCTTCGCTCTGGTGGCGCCGGCGGCGCAGACCTCGCCTGCGAAGCTGAGATCCCGGCGGCGGGCAAGGAAATCTTTCTGCCGTGGAAGGGCTTCAACGGCTCGAAGAGCCCGTTCTATCCCGCCCCGGTCTCTGACGCTGCGATCGCGGCTTCCGCCGCTCGACAGGCGCCGAACTTCGACCCGACGAGGCTCCTCGATTTCGACGGCGCGAACGCCGACCCGATCGACATCGCGGGACGAGCTCTCTTGATCGCCCGCCATTTTCATCCGGCGTGGGAACGCTGCAGCCAGGGCGCTCAGAAGCTCCACACCCGGAACGTCCCGCAGGTCCTGGGGCAGACGCTCTCCAGCCCTGTCCGGTTCGTGCTCTGCTGGACGAAGGATGGCGGCCCGACCGGCGGCACTGGGCAGGCGATCCGCATCGCGAACGCCTTACCCGTTCCGGTCTTGAATCTTCAGAGGCCGCTCGTGCGCCAGCGCATCCTGTCGTTTCTGGGGCTCTGAAACGAAGAGAGCCGGCCCTTCGGGTCCGGCTCTCTTTTTGCCTACCGCTTCAAACCGCGGCGCTTCCGCGCCTTGCGCCAGCCTGCCTGCCCAGGCCGATCTTCTTCGCTAGGGCCGATCGCTCAGCCGCGTAATTCGGCGCGACCATCGGATAGTCCGCAGGCAGATCGAACATCGCCCGGTACTGCTCAGGCGACAGGTCGTACTTGCTGCGAAGGTGCCGCTTGAGCGACTTGAACCGCTTGCCGTCGAGCAGGCAGATGATGTTCTCCGGGGTGATCGACTTCCGGACCGGAACCGCCGGCTCCGGCTTCTCGACAACCGGCTTCGTCTTCGCAGGCGTCCCGACCCCCTGCAGCGACGAGTGCACGGACGCGATCAGCGAAGGCAGCTCAGCGGTCGGAATTGGGTTGTTGCTTACGTAAGCGGACACAATGTGCGTGGCTAGAGACGCGTAATCAACTTGGTCTTCTGTAACACTCATATTGGTTCCCTTGTGTGTCGACAATCGTCGAGCAATGCAATGTAGCCCCCGCCACTTGGGCTAATCAAATCGCTTTTGCTGGAATGTCAACCGCCGAAGGCCGTGATTGTTTCACGGGTGGCTGGCGTGTTCGCTCTGGTGCCTGAAATTTCAAACCACGCGCGATTGCGTTGCGTGATCTACTTCGCTATCGAGTCAACGCGTTGAAAATACGGCTCATATGATGCCCCACGCGCGGTAGCGCGAGCGCTGGGTCAGCTCGCGTGGCAGCGACGGACCGAGCTCGTCAAACATGCATTTCACGGCATGCGGCGTAACCTTCAAATGCTCGCGCGCCAGCGGCATCGTCACGATCGGCCGGGACAGGAAAAGGTCGACGAGATCGTTTAATTTTGAGCCCTTGCGGCGCCCTGCCAGCTTGGGCGCCATGAGGTCGCGATGAAGGCTCAAGGTCGAGAGATCCGAATTGGCGAGACGCAGCGCCTCGGTGAGCAACTCGCAGAATGTGCCGACCGCCATCTCCTTCGATATCAGCTGACGTCCGCGGTACCCTGCCTTCCGATAGGCAGCAGCCAGCGGAAGGGTCGATTCCGTCAACCCGCGCGATCGCAGGATCGAGCTCGCGATGATAAGGCCAAGCCACGGCTGTCCATCATGGACACCCAGTTCGCGCCAAGCCTGCCAGCCGAAGGCGGCGGCTTGCACCGCTGGCAACCGCTCAAGATCGGACAGAACGCTGAACCACCGATCCTCGGCCTCAAACTGCTTTTCGTCGGGAGTTCCGGCCAACAAAGTGCGGTTCCGGCTCGCAGCCACCTCGCCCCGCAAAACCCGCCCCGTTCTCTCGATCAGTGCATCAATCTCCGCAAACTGGTCAGAGAACGCGTCGAAATCCTCATCCTTCCGTTTCCGTTCGGTGGTTGCTGGCGGCGGCGTCTCCTCAGCAAACTCCTTCGACGATAGCCCTCCGGCCAGAGAGGCCAGCCCCCTTTTCGTGAGCGGCCATGGCGCAGGACGCTGTCGCGCCACCCGGTACGCCCGGAGAATTGACGACGCCCGGACCAATTCATTCGTAGGCGCACGCTTGTTCAGATTGCCGTCGTGAAGCACCAGGTCCGTCAGATCAACGAGGAACCCCTCGGACTGGATCGCCATGAATGCCTCATTGATGTCGCAGCGGTTCTGCCAGCCATCGGCTAGGCCACTCGCGGCGAGCCGCGCATCCAATCGGCACACTCCGACGGCAAGATCATCGGTCTCCCGCGAGAAGGCCGCGCCCAGTGATGCATACGAGTTCAGCGGGGCACGCTTCATGCGGCGTTTCCACCTCCAATTTTCATCGACTCCCTTACGGAAGGCGAGTACCATCTCGATTGCCTATCCATCTGTCTTGCTCCTCTGCACGATCCCCAATCGCGCTCCCGGATCACAGATCCCTCGGCACCCTCTGGCCCCTGGCTCTATCGCCTGTACAAAGCGCCACTGAGCCCGGCTAAGCGAATCCAGACAAATCATAGTGAACAATGGCTTACACTAGAGCCACGCCCTTTAATGATAGTCAACTTGCTTTTCGCTACCCTAACCGAATACCCGCTTTGAGGGCTCTAAAAACGGCCATTTGGCCCGGTTTCCCTGCCGCGGGCGTAGTCGGGGCCCGCAAGGCCGAAAATGGCCGCCCTGAGGGGCTCTACCTCAACGTTTTCGGGCCCTGGAGCGCCAAATCGCCTGCGGTTCCGTGGGCTGGCAGCGCCCGAAGGGAACCTATAAACTCGCTATCAACTGGTCGTTTGCTGGACGCTTGTATTATTGTACAAAAGGGTGGATTCGAGATCGGATTTGATGGCAAAGAGCCCCCTCCCCTCCCCCGCCGGCCGTCTGATCGGCTATGCGCGCGTCTCAACAGACGACCAGTCGACAGATGCGCAGCTATCGGAGCTGAGGGCCGCGGGCTGTGCCGAGATCGTCCAGGAGCACGCATCGGGCGCCAGCCGCGCCCGGCCGGCCCTTATCCGCTTGCTCAACAACGTCCAGCCCGGCGACACTCTGGTTGTCGTTCGCCTCGACCGTCTGGCTCGGTCGGTCTCTCACCTCCTGACGATCATCGAAGAGCTCGACCAGCGACGCGGACACTTCCGCTCGCTGCGAGACCCGATCGACACCACCACCCCGCAGGGGCGCTTCTCTTTGCAGGTGCTAGGAGCAGTCGCGGAACTCGAGCGCAGCCTGATCAGCGAGCGAACAAAGGCCGGCATTCAAGCTGCCAAGGCCCGCGGCCGCAAACCAGGCAACCCCGGCGTTCGCTCGCGTGATCCGAAGATGCTCCGCAAGATCGCGTCGGCGCGTGATGCCACGTACCTCAACGCGCTCATCAAGGAGTCCGAGCCGTGGATACCGACGGTTCGAGCCCTCCGGCCACGACACACATGGCGCCAGGTCGCCTCCTATCTGCGGTCGCGAGGTCTGGACTGGACACATGATCGGCTGCAGCGGGCGGCAAACCGGCTCGCAAAGGAAGGGCTCCTAGACAAGGCGCTGCTGAAGCGAGCGCCGAACCATAGGCGCGATACCTCCCTTGCGACGCTGGTCGCGGGGATCGCTGCCGCTGACCCTGATCTCAGCCTCCGTGACATTGGAGATGTCCTGACAAAAATGGGCGTCCGCCCTCCCCGGCTCGGCGACAAGTGGCAAGCCTCATCGATCAAACACCTGCTCGAGAAGAGCGGGGTGAGCTCAGGCGTTCGCATCGAGCCCCCATCGTCCTAGCCTGATGCCTTCCGGCTTCCTATAAGGCCGTCAGGCTTGCAGCGAGGCGGCTATGACCTTTCCGAGACACCTAGTCGGGCTTGTGATCTTTGCAGCTGCAAACTTTGCGCCCCCCGTCCCCGCGGTCGCAGAGGGGCAGTCGCAATTCGCACGCGTCGTTATTACAGGCATGCTATCGATCGAGATACCGCGCCATTGGGAAGCTCTGGACGCGGCAAGCCGGGCGAATCTTGCAACGCTGTCGGAGTCGATAACGGGATCGCCTCCCACCGTCGCTTCGCTCGCGGTATCTGCCCGACCCGCCCCTGCCGGCGCTATCATTCGCGTCACGCGGCTCAAAAACGACGGCCCCACCCAGCGCCAACTGAGCGATGCAGCCAAAGCGAACCCACACAGCCTCCTGAGGGATTTGGCGAACGAACTCCAGATTGAGTTTGCTCAAATGGAGGATGCATCGCGTAAACTCGGTATGGAGATCCTTGAAAAGCCGAGGGCATCACTCGCTTCCATTGACGGCCGCACGGCGCTGCTAATCACCTACAAGCGATCCGGTGCTGCCGGGGGGCCGCCGTTTTTCGTCAGACAGTTCCACGTGCCGCTTGAAACAGCGAAGGCCCTAATCACGGTCTCTCATCGGGAAACAGACGCGATCCTCTTCAAGCCGATCCTCGAGCACGTTCTTCAATCCATCGACTTCGATATTCGTTAGCTCGGGTCACGGCTTTCCCTCGGCGAGCAATCTTTGCAGCTGCAAAGATTCTGTTCCACAAGCCCGCCTGTGGATCGGAAGTCGCGCGCCCAGCCCAGCAGAGGCTTGCTCAACAGTAAGCCCGGGGCGCGACTGACCCAGCCAGCGAACGCACGAGAGCCGTCAGCAATCTTTGCCGCGGCAAAGATACCGTGCCCCGGAGACCATGAAGCCTGTGGAGCGCACCCCGTTTTGATCGGACAGGTGGCATAGCCGATAAGGCATAGGCATTCGCCTATGAGTACGACTATGTCGAAATCCCCTGACGGCCCGTTCTCGCGGGTTGAAGTCATCACCTCGGTGCAGCGCCGGCGCCGTTGGTCGACGGCCGAGAAGGTCCGTCTCGTCGAAGAAGCGATGCAGCCTGGAATGAGCGTGTCGTTCGTGGCGCGCCAGGCGGGCATCTCGCCCTCGCAGCTCTTCGCCTGGAAGCGCCGCATGCTGGAAGGCGGTCACGCCGCCGTTCAAGCGGATGAGGACGTCGTTGGCACCTCGCGCGTCCGCGATCTGGAGAAGCGCGTTCGCGATCTGGAGCGGTTGCTCGGTCGCAAGACGATGGAGAACGAAATCCTCAAAGAGGCGCTCGACGTCGCCCGCCCAAAAAAACGGACATCGCACTTACTGTCCTGGAGCGATCCGACGGACGGTTCACGGTGAGCGCGGTCGCACGGACGCTCGGCGTCGCTCGTTCCCACATCAACGAGCGACGCGGTGGGACGCCCACGCCGCGTGGGCCGTACCGCAAGGCGCAGGATGTTGAGTTCCTTCCGTCGATCCGGGCCATCGTCGATGCCCGGCCGACCTATGGCTATCGACGCGTTACAGCGCTCTTGAACCGAGAGCGGCGAGCAAAAGGCCTGTCGACCATCAATGCCAAGCGGGTGTTGCGGATCATGCAGCATCACGGCCTGACGCTGGAACGCCATACGGCGCACCGGCCCGGCCGGATGCACGACGGCGTCGTCATCGCGCTTCGTTCGAATGTGCGATGGTGCTCGGACCATCTGGAGATCCATGCTCGTAACAGCGAGGTCGTGCGCGTCCTCTTCGTACTGGATGCCTGCGACCGCGAGATCATTGCCTGGTCGGCGGTGGCGCAAGCCGGCATCTCCGGCGAGATGGTCCGCGATCTCATGGTGACCGCCGTCGAACGCCGCTTTGGGACGACCAGGGTGCCGCACGCAGTCGAATGGCTGTCCGACAACGGCAGCGCCTACATCGCCAAGGACACAGCCGACACGGCACGCGCCCTCGGCCTGGCGCTGCTCTTCACCCCCGTTCGCAGCCCGGAGTCGAACGGCATGTCGGAAGCCTTCGTCAAAACGCTGAAACGCGACTACGCTCGCGTGACGATCTTACCCGACGCCGACACCATCCTCGCCTTGCTCCCCCTCTGGATCGAGGACTACTGCGAGGTCCACCCGCACTCAGGCCTGAAGTTCCGCTCGCCTCGCGAGTTCATCAGGCTGAGTGCATAAACCCAACCGCCGCCTGTCCGGCGAAACGGGGTCAACTCCAGCCTGGCCGAGGGCAGATGCCCACCAACGGTGCATCTGTCGCCCGATCTTTGCAGCTGCAAAGATTCAATTCCGACGCGGTGGTGCGAAGGCCGGCAGCGGAGACTGCGCTCCCAGGAACATAGGCCGATCCGCATGCGCCCGATTTTTGCAGCTTAAAACTGCTGATCGGACCAAAGCGCTGCGGTGTCCGAATGAGGCCACGAGCGGCCTAGTGGCGCCGCCGCACAATCTTTGCAGCTGCAAAGATTCCTCGTTGTCGGCCGCGGAAGCTTGCCATTCCATCATGGCAGACCGCCGGTGACACCGACCGCTCCGCGGCCAAACTTTGCAGCTGCAAAGATCCAATCTCATCGTCAAAGATCTTTCCGCCGAAAGACCACGCACGCCACAGGCAGTGGCCTGCCGATCGCTCCCCCTTTGCACCTGCAAACATTGGACGAGCAGGCGCACGCAGTTTCGAAGCGCGGCGCAAATCCGTGCCAGGCGCGCCGACGCACTGCCCAATCTTTGCAGCTGCAAAGATTCACCCCGTCGATGAGCAGGTCGAGCCATGGGGCAGGAGAGACCGCACGACGGAGAAATGGGGGCGTATAGCTCCTCTTGCATCTCCCCAGATCAGGCCGTCGCGTCGTGGCACCATAAGGCGATGGCGCGCGACGCCGGGGAAGCGCCTAATCTTTGCAGCTGCAAAGAGCCAATGCCGGCGGCCACTCACACGCCGGCCAGCAGGGCAGAGCGCACATGGCCAGTCGCCACTCGATCTTTGCAGCTGCAAACTTTCGTTGTGCCAAGAGCGATCGCGCATAGACGATGCAACCGGCGCCACCAGGCCCGCCAGCGCAGAATCTTTGCAGCTGCAAAGAGCCAATGCCGGAGGCCACTCAACCAGGCCGGCCAGCAGGGCAGAGCGCACATAGCCAGTCGCCACTCGATCTTTGCAGCTGCAAACTTTCGTCGTGCCAAGAGCGATCGCGCATAGACGATGCAACCGGCGCCACCAGGCCCGCCAGCGCAGAATCTTTGCAGCTGCAAAGATCTGCTCCACGTGTAATCGAGTTGCGGCCCGACAGCGGCGAACGGCACACAACTGGCATCCGTTCAGCAGAGACAAAACTCTGCAGCCGCGAACTTAAGTCGTTCCTTGAGCGATGGGACCAGCGGGAGCGGGAAGCGCCACTAAGCGCACCAGCGCAGAATCTTTGCAGCTGCAAAGTTTGGCCCACCTCGCGGGATCGAACCGATGCCCAACAGATGAGGAGGCGCATGCCACAGGCTTTCCCCCACCAGAGACCGATCTTGCACCCTGGATTATGATCCGACCTCGATTGATGGTCCCAATAGGAGTCCACCAGCAGCACCCGCGCACGAGGCGCACCAGCGCAGAATCTTTGCAGCTGCAAAGACACGTGTCCAGCGACATTCGGAACTGACCCCTTTGCGTCATGAAGAACTGACCCCCATGCCGATTGCCTTTAGGCGGTTGCGGATTGCGGCGTCGCAGCGGCC
>NZ_JBHSLU010000064.1:0-12429 GCF_042655245.1 Allobosea massiliensis
CTGGCTGGCCGAAATCGCTGCTTCATCATGCTGATTCCTTCTGGAAACCAGCGTCAGAACAGCCCCAACGTGCAGCGAAACTGAGTCAGACCCAAGATTGGACGCCGATCGGGGGGCAATATTGGGTGCCGTTTGACAGATGAGGCGCCACAGTGACAAGATACCCATGGTGGCTGGAGCCCTCCTCTTGTTTGACAAGGATCGGGCCCCACATACCAAAGTTAGGTGGCTGCATCGGGAGCGGGAGCTTCTTCCCAATCCTGGGGTTTTGTGCCATTCTGAGGACGTATGTTGATCTGGTTGGCCCTCTCACGCTTGCTCACGATCCTTGCGGTCGTCAGCCTCGTTGCCGGCGTTTCTGCCGGACCGGGAAAGGCTGGGCCGATGGACAACATGGCTGTCTCCATGGTGTCGGCGGACGGCGATATGATGCCGTGCGGACAGCCGCAGCCCCCTGACTGCGGGGATATGCTGGCTTGCCCCTTTGCGGTGGTCTGCGTCGCTAAGTGCTTCCAGAGCCTTCCGACGGCCGCCTCGATCCTACGTGGCCCGCCAAGCATTGCTGCGGTCGCGCCGCATGACGACCTGCAAGGCAGCAGCATCGCCTCTTTGCCCCTAGGGCACCCACCCAAAGTCTAGTTCCAGCACCGGCATCCATGCCGGTGGTCGGTCGAGCGCGCCTATGCGGCCGCGCGGAGCTCGTGTGTGCGTCTCTCCCAGACGTCAGCATGCGATTGCCCTTCGCCGTCCGTGGGCCTGTCCCCAGGAACTAGGACCATTCCAGTGTTGTACTCCACATTCTGGCGCGCCCTCGCGGCAGCGCTCCTCTTAATCGGCGTCGGTACGGCGCTGGCTCTCTCCTCAAGCCCTCAACCAGAGGACTACACGTTCGAGCTGGTTGACCGCGAGGTGCGCCAGGGCAGCGGCGCAACCTTGACGGTGAGGCTGGTCGACACGCGAACTGGCAAAGTCGTGCCCAATGCGACCCTGTTCATCAGCCGCCTCGACATGTCGCCTCACAACATGAGCGCAATGTCAGCTCCTGTGGAGCCCGTTCCAGACACCTTGCCCGGCTACTACCGCTTCGAGACGGACCTCGTGATGGAGGGCGGCTGGGCCCTCACGCTTGTGGCCAACGTGCCGGGGGTCTCCGGCGCGGTCCAGAGCAGGCTTGTCCTGCAGGCGGTGCCGTGATGCATCAGCCCCATCCCGATGAATTCGAGGCGTTCGAGAGCGAGCGCAGCGGGCGCGGCGGTCAGATCTTCCTCACTCTCCTGTTCCTGGCCGCCTTGGTCGCAGCAGCAGGCGCTGGTTACGGTCTGGCTCGGGGGGCCTGGACCCTTCCAGCCGCTGTCACAGCTCAGATTCCTGCACCTCTGGCGCAGTGGCTGCCGCTCGCAGCCAAACCCGGCGGACCGGCAGGATCTCCTGCGGAGCTCAAAGACTACACCTTCGAGCTCGTCAAAGGGGAGATGAAGCAGGGCGGGGCTGTCATCGATGTTCGCCTCGTCGACAAGCGGTCGGGAAAGCCTGTTCCTGATGCGGTGGTGTTCGCGCGCCGCATCGACATGGCCCCGGAGGGCATGCCGACCATGACCTCGACGCTCGAGCCCCAGCCTTCCCCACAGCCCGGCGTGTACCGGTTCAAAACCGACCTGACCATGGAGGGCGGCTGGCAGCTTTCGCTTGCCGCCAAGGTGCAGGGCGAGGCCGGCACCGTCCAGAACAAGCTCGTGCTCAAGGCGGTGCCGTGATGGATCAGCTGACCCCTTATGAACTCCGCGAGCCGGACGAGCGTGGGCGCAAGACAGGCCGCGATGTGGTGGCCTGGCTCATCGGACTCATTCTGGTGCCGGCAGCCCTGGCTGGCGCGCTCTTGGGTGGGATGCGAGCCGCCGAGACCGACCTGCCCTTGCCGGAATGGCTTCCCTCCTCGGTCACAAGGCTGCTCGAGGGTGGTGCTGGACCGGCTTCGGGTACGGACGCTCGGGTGCTTTATTACCGCGATCCAGACGGTAAGCCAGCCTTCTCACCCGAACCCAAGAAGACCGAGGACGGGCGGGACTACCTGCCCGTGCGCGTCGGCGCCGACGTGAGCTTCGATGATAAGCCGAAGACGGCCGGACCAGGTGGCGGTGCGACGGCTGACGCGAGCGGCCGCAAGGTCCTGTACTACCGCAACCCGATGGGCCTGCCCGACACCTCACCGGTGCCCAAGAAGGACTCTATGGGCATGGACTACCTCCCTGTCTATGAGGGCGAAGCCGAGGAGGGCAATACCGTCAAGGTTTCGCCCGGCAAGCTGCAGCGCACGGGCGTGCGCACGCAGGCAGCGGAGCGCCGGGTGGTCGTCCGGCCGGTGCGCGTGCCTGGGACGGTTCAGCTGGACGAGCGCCGCGTCACGATCGTCTCGACACGCTCTGACACCTTTATCGAGCATGTCGAGAACGTCACGACAGGCGAGCGCGTGCGCAAGGGTCAGGCGCTCCTGCACCTCTACTCGCCTGAGATTGCCGCAGCAGGTGCCCAGTATCTCAGTGTCCTGAATGAGGTCGGAGGGGCGAACGGGGGGCGTCCCCTACTCATCGAGGGCGCCCGGCGGCGCCTTGAGAACCTGAACGTGTCGCAAGAGGTGGTGACCGAGATCGAGCGCACTCGCAAGGTCCCGATGTCGATGGTGTGGACCGCCCCGCGCGACGGCGTTGTGCTGGAGCGCAATGCGATCGAGGGCATGCGAGCGCCTGCCGGCGAGGTCCTCTTTCGGATCGCTGATATCTCCAGCGTCTGGGTTCTGGCGGATGTGCCCGAGCACGAACTCGGCCTGATTAAGCCCGGACAGGCCGTCACGATCCGGGTGCGCAGTTTGCCGGGACGCTCCTTCACCGGCCGGGTGGGGCTGATCTATCCGCAGGTCAACAAGGAAACTCGCACCACGCGTGTGCGGATCGAGCTGCCCAATCCAGAAGGGGTGCTTCTGGCCGACATGTACGCCGATGTCGAGATCGGGACAGGAGCCGCGAAGCCGGTGGTTGCCGTTCCCGACGATGCGGTGATCGACACGGGCGAGCGTCAGATCGTCATCCTCGATAAAGGCGAAGGCCGCTTTGAGCCGCGTGAAGTCAAGGTGGGCGCCCGCGGGGGTGGCTACATCGAGGTCCGGGAAGGCATCCAGGCGGGAGACCAGGTTGTGACCTCGGCCAACTTCCTGATCGACGCCGAGAGCAACCTCAAAGCGGCCTTGCAAGGTATGGCGGCGGCTCCCCCCCCTGCGGCTCCCGGCGAGGAGAAGCCCCAATGATTGCCCGTCTGATCGGCTGGTCGGCCCGGAACGTGATGCTGGTGCTGATCGGCACAGCCTTTGCGGTCGCTGCTGGCCTCTATGCCCTGCGCACGCTGCCGCTCGACGCCATTCCGGATCTGTCCGACGTCCAGGTGATCGTCTACACGGACTATCCGGGGCAAGCGCCGCAGGTCGTAGAAGACCAGGTCACCTATCCACTCACGACAGCAATGCTCACGGTGCCAAGGTCGAAGGTGGTGCGCGGCTTCTCCTTCTTCGGCGTTTCCTTCGTCTACATCATCTTTGAGGACGGCACAGACCCCTACTGGGCACGAAGCCGGGTCCTGGAATACCTGAACGCCGCGACCCGCCGCCTGCCCACTGGTGTCACGCCCAGCTTAGGGCCGGACGCGACCGGCGTGGGCTGGGTGTACCAGTACGCGGTCGTCGCGAAAGAGATGACACTTGCGGAGCTGCGCACGTTGCAGGACTGGGTCATCCGCTTTGCGGCGTCGAAAGCAGAGGGCGTAGCCGAGGTCGCGAGCGTCGGCGGCTTCGTTAAGCAGTACAATGTGGTCGTCGATCCAAGTCGGCTGCGCGCTCAGGGCATCTCGCTCCAGATGGTGCGCGAGGCGATCCGCAACAGCAATGCGGACGTCGGCGGACGTACTGTCGAGCTCTCAGAGTTCGAGTTCATGGTCCGCGGTCGCGGCTACCTGAAGAACGTTCAAGACATCGAGAGCATCGTTCTGAAGACTATGGCGGGCACGCCATTGCGCCTCGGCGACATCGCACGGGTCGAGCTGGGGCCTGACGAACGGCGCGGCATCACAGAGCTGAATGGTGAGGGGGAGGTTGCCAGCGGCATCATCCTGCAACGCTTCGGCGCGAACGCGCTAAGCGTCATCGACAGCGTCAAGGCGCGCTTGGCCGAGGTGGCGTCGAGCCTGCCGAAGGGTGTGGAGATCATTCCGGTCTACGATCGCTCGCAGCTCATCGAAGCTGCCATACAAACCCTCAAGTTCACGCTTCTGGAAGAGAGCGTCATCGTCGCGCTCGTGTGCATCGTGTTCCTGCTCCACCTGCGCAGCGCGCTCGTCGCCATCCTGATGCTGCCGGTTGGCATTCTCATCAGCTTCGCCGCCATGAAGGCGATTGGACTTGGATCCAACATCATGAGCTTGGGCGGCATCGCGATCGCAGTCGGTGCCATGATCGATGCCGCCATCGTGATGATCGAGAACGCTCACAAGCATCTGGAGCGCGCGCCCAAGGACAAGCCTCGCGTCGAGATCCTCGTCGAGGCGGCGAGTGAGGTCGGCCCTGCTTTGTTCTTCAGCCTGCTCATCATCACGGTCTCGTTCCTGCCGATCTTTACGCTCGAGGGGCAGGAGGGCCGGCTGTTCGGCCCGTTGGCCTTCACGAAGACCTTCGCTATGGCGGCCGCGGCCTTTCTGTCCGTGACGCTCGTGCCGGCGCTGATGGTGATCTTCGTGCGCGGCCGGATCGTTCCGGAGCATAAGAACCCCGTCAACCGCTTCCTGATCTGGATCTATCGGCCCGTGATCCGCGGCGTACTCAGAGCCAAGATCTTCACCATTCTGCTGGCGCTGGTCGCGCTGGGCGCAACGGTGTGGCCCATGCGACAGCTCGGCTCCGAGTTCATGCCTGAGCTGAACGAAGGTACGCTCATGTACATGCCCACGACCTTGCCGGGTCTCTCGGTCACCAAAGCGGCAGAGCTGATGGCCACTCAGGACAGGATCATCAAGTCCTTCCCGGAGGTCGTCACAGTCTACGGCAAGGCAGGACGTGCCACGACCGCCACTGATCCCGCACCGACAGAGATGTTTGAGACGATCATTACCCTCAAACCGGAAGCCGAGTGGAGGCCCGGAGTGACCCTGGCGAGCCTGAAGGCGGAAATGGACAAGGCACTTCAGTTCCCTGGTGTCTCGAACGCCTGGACGCAGCCCATTCGGGCCCGCATCGACATGCTCTCCACGGGAATCCGAACACCTGTGGGGATCAAGGTCTACGGCACGGATCTCGCCGAGATGGAGAAGGTTGCGCGGCAGGTCGAAGCGGTCGTGAAGGCGGTGCCCGGCACCTCAAGCGCCTACGCGGAGCGCGTCATCGGAGGCTACTTCCTCGACATTACTCCCGATCGACAGGCGCTTGGCCGGTACGGCTTGAATGTCGGGGATGTGCAGGATGTGATCGCCACTGCGCTCGGAGGTGAAACCGTCACGAACACAGTCGAGGGTCGGGAGCGCTACACCGTCAACATACGCTACCCGCGCGCCTTCCGCTCCAATCCCCAGGCGATCGCAACCGACGTTCAAATCCCAATGGCGGACGGCGGAGCAGTGCCGCTCGGCGAGGTCGCGAAAGTGCAACTCACCCGTGGCGCGACGTCGGTCCGCACCGAGAACGGGCAGCTTGCGGTCTACATCTTCGTCGACATTTCCGGCCGGGACCTTGGTGGCTACGTCGCAGAGGCCCGCCAGGCTGTCGCCAGCGAGGTCAAGCTGCCGCAAGGTTACTCTCTCCAATGGAGCGGACAGTTCGAATACCTCGAGCGGGCGGAAGCCAAGCTGAAGATCGTTGTACCGGTCACGCTGCTGATCATCTTTCTGCTTCTCTACCTCAATTTCCGCCGCCTGACAGAGACGCTCATCGTAATGCTCTCACTGCCTTTCTCGCTGGTTGGCGGCATCTGGCTGATGTGGTGGCTCGGCTTCAACATGTCGGTGGCCGTCGCAGTCGGCTTTATAGCCCTCGCCGGCGTTGCCGCCGAGACAGGCGTCATCATGCTCATCTACCTTGACCACGCCTGGGAAGAGCAGCGCGCCGCCGCCTGGACCACTGGGAAGGCGCCCACGCGCGCGGACCTCTACCGGGCCATTATGGTAGGCGCGGTCGAGCGCGTCCGTCCCAAGATGATGACAGTCGTCGCGATCATGGCAGGCCTGATCCCGATCCTGTGGAGCACGGGCGCTGGCTCGGAGATCATGCAGCGCATCGCTGTACCGATGATCGGCGGGATGGTGTCGTCGACCGTGCTGACCCTCGTCGTCATCCCAGCGATTTACGCCCTGGTGAAAGAACGTGGCCTGCCGCATCGCCTCGTGCCGGCACGTCGTCCATCTGTGGTGCGGCCGCGCCCAGCTTCGTCGACGGAGGGAGACATCCCGGAAGCCGCGAAGTGAGTGATGCGCGAGGCAACGGTTCAACCCGTCCAGTGCCACACAGTTCTTAGAAGAGTCTCCATCGAGACTTAAAGGAAAGAGAAAGGGACAGCGAATGTAAAATCAAATCATTTCGTGCACAATTCTTTGAGCGGTGCCGACGTGATCTACACGATCGGCCCTATCAAACCCTTCTCGAAGCAAGAGACGATCCAGAAGTCGCCCTTAATCCACCACCACAGGAGAGAACCGATGACAAAGACCAAGCTGACTCTCATTGCCTTCGCCGCAGCCGTTTCGCTGGCCGGCGCCGCAATGGCCCAGCAGGCCAACCCCAACCCACCTTCGGGAACGATGGATCACAATCAGATGATGCAAGGACAGGGTGGGAGTGGCGCTATGCCGATGATGGGCATGATGCAGCAGATGTCTCAGATGATGGAGAACTGCAACAAGATGATGCAGTCCATGGCGAACCAGCAAGGCCAAAGCGTTCCTGGACAGCAGCCTGCCCCTCAGGGCAATCGAGGCTGAGATCGGGAAAGGCCGGCCCGGCAGGAGCCCGGCCAGCATCGATCAACCGAACTGCGAGCGTGCGCGGGCCTGACCTCCCTCTCCGCGCCTGCAGATGAGCCCAGCCCGGCGGCGTGAATGCCGGGCGGCGGGGATGCTCATCCTCGCGGGGTTTCGTTCGATGAGCCGGTCTCCCGACCCGGTCTCGGACAGGCCCGGCTCTTTGCCCCGGCCGGTCACCCCCCTCCCGGCCGGGGCAATACCTTCAGGAGACCAGCATGGCGACCTACACGCATCACGAGGCCCACACGCACCATCGTCAGGGTGGCACGGCTGAAGAGGCGACACACGAGCGGGTGAAGGACCCGGTCTGTGGCATGATGGTCGACCCTAAGACCACTCCGCATCGGCACGAGCTGGGGGAGGGGACTTACCATTTCTGCAGTGCAGGCTGCCGAACCAAATTCGCGTCCGACCCAAATCACTACCTGAACCCGCCCGACACGGATCCGGCTGTTCTCCGCCCGGCGATGGGCACGCTGCCTGAACCAGCCGAGGGGTCTGTCTGGACGTGCCCGATGCACCCACAGGTGCGACGGCCGGGGCCGGATAGCTGTCCGATCTGCGGCATGGCGCTGGAACCGCTCGCACCGACGCTCGAGGAGGGTCCAAACCTCGAGCTGATCGACATGACGCGCCGCCTCTGGGTCAGCGCCGCGGTTTCGATCCCGCTGCTGGCCTTGACGATGGGGCACGAGCTGTTCGGCTGGTCTCCGCTTGCGCCACGCACGTCGACCCTGCTGCAATTAGCCCTGGCGACCCCGGTCGTGCTGTGGGGCGGGTGGCCCTTCTTCGAGCGCGGCTGGGCCTCGGTCGTCACCCGCAACCTCAACATGTTCACACTGATCGCGCTCGGCGTCGGTGTCGCCTACCTCTACAGCACCGTCGCGGCGCTCTTCCCGGACCTGTTCCCGATCTCGTTCCGCGCACCCATGACGGGTGAGGTGCCGGTCTACTTCGAAGCTGCGGCAGTCATCGTCACACTCGTCCTGCTGGGCCAAGTGCTCGAGCTGCGCGCGAGGGCTGCCACAGGTCGCGCCATCCGTGCCCTTCTCGGCCTTGCCCCCAAGACGGCCCGCCTTGTGCGGGAGGATGGCCGCGAGGAGGATGTCTCAATCGAGGCAGTCGAAGTGGGCGCCACCTTGCGCGTGCGGCCGGGCGAGAAGGTGCCGCTCGACGGCACGGTGCTGGAGGGGCGCTCCTCAGTCGACGAGTCGATGCTCACGGGTGAGCCCCTGCCCGTCGAAAAGGGGCCCGGCGACAAAGTGACGGGTGCGACGGTCAACGGGACCGGTGGCTTTCTGATGCGGGCGGAGCGCGTAGGGCAGGACACGATGCTCGCGCAGATCGTGCGCATGGTGGCTGACGCGCAGCGAACCCGTGCCCCTATCCAGAGCCTCGCGGATTTGGTCTCGGCTTGGTTCGTCCCGGCTGTGGTTGTGATCGCAGTCCTTGCCTTCGTGGCTTGGTCCGTGTTTGGCCCTGAACCCGCGATGGCCTTTGCGCTGGTCAACGCCGTGGCGGTCCTGATCATCGCCTGTCCCTGCGCGCTCGGACTCGCCACGCCGATGTCGATCATGGTTGGGACAGGCCGCGGGGCCCAGGCCGGCGTGCTGGTCAAGAATGCCGAAGCCTTGGAGCTGATGGAGAAGATCGACACCCTCGTCGTCGACAAGACCGGCACCTTAACGCATGGAAAGCCTAAGCTCACCGAGGTCCGTGCCGCGCCCGGGATCGCTCTTTCGGATGATGATCTGCTCCGGCTGGCGGCGAGCCTGGAGCGGGGCAGCGAGCATCCGCTCGCCGCAGCAGTCGTCAAGGCGGCGGAGGAGCGAGGCCTCTCGCTAAGCCCGGTCGCCGATTTCCGCTCAGTGACCGGAAAGGGTATCGTCGGATCCGTGCAGAACCACTCCGTGGCGCTAGGAAACCAAGCCTTGCTGGACGATCTCGGCGTCAGCCTTGAAGGTCTGGATGCCCAAGCCGATCGGCTGCGCTCCGAAGGACAGGGGATCATGTTCATGGCCGTCGACGGGCGGGCAGCCGCGCTTCTCGCCGTCGCCGATCCCGTCAAAGACACAGCTGCGCCCGCTCTCCAGGCCCTGCGCCGGGAGGGCATCTCCATTGTGATGCTTACTGGGGACAACCGCACCACTGCTGAGGCCGTGGCGGCCCAGGTCGGCGGCATCGATAGGGTCGTATCGGACGTGTTGCCTGAGCAGAAGAAGGACGTGATCGAGCAACTGCGTCGGTCGGGCCGACGGGTCGCCATGGCCGGGGACGGCATCAACGACGCTCCGGCGCTCGCTGCTGCGGATGTCGGTATCGCCATGGGCACAGGCACCGACGTCGCTATGGAAAGTGCGGCCGTGACCCTGGTGAAGGGTGACTTGCGAGGGATCGTGCGGGCGCGGCGGCTGTCGCGCGCAACCATGCGCAACATCCGCCAGAACCTGTTCTTTGCGTTCATCTTCAACGGCCTCGCGGTGCCGGTTGCGGCCGGTGTGCTCTATCCGGTCTCCGGGATCCTACTCAGCCCCATGATCGCCGGTGCAGCCATGGCGCTGAGCTCGGTGACGGTGATCGGGAACGCGCTGCGCCTGCGCCTGACCTCCTTGTAATCTGACCCCGAACCGAAAAGCGGTGTGGAGCAAAATGCCCGCACGCTCGATGATTGGTAGAAAGGCCAACAAACATGAAACGCAACAAGAAGAGTTCTCCCAACAAGCTTCTCCTCGCTGGTGGTGGAGCAGCTCTCGCTGTTCTGGCGGTAGTGCTCGCAATCGGCTCGAACGCGAACGAGGTTCTGTCTGTCACGAGCTTGCGAGCCACGACACACATTCACGGCCTGGCCGTCGATCGAGAAGACCCATCGCGTGTTCTTATTGCGACCCACCATGGTCTGTTCAAGGCTGGCCAGGACGGGCAGGCCGAGCGGGTGTCCGCGGTTCAGGACTTCATGGGCTTCAACCCGCACCCGAGCGATCCGAAGACGCTCTACGCCAGCGGACATCCAGCAAGGGGAGGCAACCTTGGCTTTATCGCTTCAAGCGACGGAGGCCGGACTTGGACTCAGGTTTCAGCTGGCGTGAACGGCCCAGTTGACTTCCACCAGATGACTGTGAGCCGAGCCGACCCAAAGACGATCTATGGCAGCTACCGCGGCCTTCAGGTCAGCCGCGACGCCGGCACGACCTGGACGATCGTCGGGCCGACACCGGAGAAGCTGATCGATCTTGCGGCCTCTGCCAAAGACGCCAGCACGCTCTACGCCGCGACCGAAACGGGGCTCTTCATGAGCTCGGATGGAGGAAAAAGCTGGCGACCGCTTCTTGAAGGTGCGCCCGTGAGCTTGGTTGAAGTCGCGCCGGACGGAGCGCTCTACGCCTTCGTGGTCGGTCGCGGCCTCATGCGCTCGGCGGAAGAGCCGCCGAGGTTTACGGCCGCGGGCGGGGGCTTTGGCGAAGGATACCTTCTCCACCTCGCCATCGATCCGCAGAACCCGAACCGGCTCTACGGCGCGACAGCTCGCGGCGAAGTGCTCACGAGCAGTGACCAGGGTCGGACCTGGTCCAGCTTCGGTGGCTCCAACTCGTGAGGTTTGACCATGATGGGCATGACGGAGGGTGCCGGTATGGGGTGGATGATGGGTGGCGTGGCCTTGATCTGGCTGCTCGTCGCCCTCCTGCTGGTGCTCGGCATTGCCGCCCTGGTGAAGTATCTCCGGTCCCGATGAGCCAATGACCTGGTCGGCAGCACGGGCGCGCGCGGCGATCGTCGCCGCTCTAGGCATCGGTGTTCCAGCGGCCGTCCTGTCCGGCTGGGTGGGCGTCGGGTCCTGGGGCGAGCCGCGAGATGTCGCGCTCGGTCGGCGAGTGTATGCCGCGCAGTGTGCCTCCTGCCACGGGGTGAACCTCGAGGGGCAGAAGAACTGGCAAGAGGCGCTACCGGATGGGCGGATGCCAGCGCCGCCCCACGACGTCAGCGGGCACACGTGGCATCACTCGGATGAGGAGCTCTTCACCGTCACGAAGAGCGGCTTGGCAGCGCTGGTTCCAGGCCACGATAGCGCCATGCCGGCGTTTGGGGACGTGCTCTCCGACGATGAGATCCGGGCTGTTCTCGCCTTCATCAAGAGCACCTGGCCCAGGCGCGAGCGCGAGTACCAGGCCGCTCGCGGCAAAGCAGCACAGTGACGGGGATTGAGCAAAGCAGATGAACATGAGGTCAAAGATGAAATCCTCCGCAGTGCCGACAGCGTCCCGCTGGGCTGTACCTTCAGCACTACACCAGGTTCGTCTTAACCGACGCGTGTTGTTGGGATTGAGCGCGCTGGCCATCGTTGCCGCGGCCGCGCTGAACTGGAGTTGGCTTATTGCAGCCGGCCTCGCACCGCTGCTCCTCAGCGTACTTCCTTGTGCGGCCATGTGCGCACTCGGGCTTTGTATGAAGGGGGCGGGACAGTCCTGCGAGAGCGAGGCCGCGGCTGGATCCGGCATGGACAAGGAAAAGGTTGGCTAGGTGAGCAAGACCCAACCCATGCGGCTCAAGTTCAAGCCGAACCGGCTTTTGAACCCGGAGAAGGATCTTGCGTGACGATCGCCCCATTCCGGCAGCAGTAGAGGCCGCGCCTACCTTGTCCTCTGCCATAAGCCGGGAGCCGGCCTCGTCCGTCCGTCGAGCACATCCGACGCTCTGGCACGGTGCCTTGCGTCGGTATCTCGCTCCAGTCGCCATCGGCAACCTCATCTGGGAGTTCTTCCAGATGCCGCTCTACACGATCTGGTGGACCGGAACCTGGCGCGAGATCGTCTTCGCCGCTGTTCATTGTACCGGCGGCGACCTCCTGATCGCCCTTTCCTCACTCACGGCTGCTCTTCTCCTCGTCGGAAACGGCAACTGGCCGGAGGAGCGATTTCGGGCCGTTGCCGGGCTCACGATCCTGTTTGGTGCCAGTTACACCGTCTTCAGTGAATGGCTCAACATCGTGATCCGTGCAGCATGGGCCTACTCCGACCTCATGCCGGTAATCCCGATGTTCGGGCTCGAGGTCGGGCTGTCGCCCCTTCTGCAATGGCTCCTCATCCCGACGGCAGCCTTCCTTTGGGTTGCGCGCTGGCATCGAGGGATGCAGTCTTCCCCATTGTGATGCTCAACGCGAGGCGCCGGCGATCAGGCCCCGCGGAAACGACCTGTGCCAGTGGCTGATTTCTAATCCATGCCCGCGCGATATTCAGGTGGGGACGGGTTTGCTACTCTCTCACGGGGGATGGATGTCAAACGGCGCGCAATCTTGGGTCTGACTCAGTTTCGCTGCACGTTGGGGCTGTTCTGACGCTGGTTTCCAGAAGGAATCAGCATGATGAAGCAGCGATTTCGGCCAGCCAG
>NZ_JBHSLU010000065.1:0-1518 GCF_042655245.1 Allobosea massiliensis
GTGATCCCGAAACGCTTCAGGCGATGCTGATCGCGCGGGAAGCGGAGATCGAGCGCCTGCGCCAGATCATCAAGGAGTTGCAGCGACACCGCTTCGGCCGCCGGGCAGAGACCTTGCCGGAGGAGCAGCTTTTGCTGGGGCTGGAAGAGGCCGAGCAGGTCGAAGCCGCCGGGTTCGCAGCGTCCGAGGAGACAGCGCCGACTGAGAAGGCCGACCGGGCTCGCCGGCGCCGCGCGAACCGTGGCGCGTTGCCGGCGCATCTGCCGCGGATCGAGACGGTGGTCGATATCGAGAGCGATCTCTGCCCCTGCTGTTCCGGCAAGCTCCATCGCATCGGAGAGGATGTGGCCGAGCGGCTCGACATCGTGCCGGCCCAGTTCCGCGTGCTCGTGCTGCGCCGGCCGAAGTATGCCTGCCGGTCCTGCGAGGACGTCGTGGTGCAGGCTCCGGCACCGGCCCGGCTGATCGAGGGCGGCATCCCGACCGAGGCGACGGTGGCCCAGGTGCTGGTCTCGAAATACGCCGATCATCTGCCGCTGTATCGCCAGACACAGATCTATGCGCGCCAGGGCGTCGCGCTCGATCGCTCGACGCTGGCCGAGTGGGTCGGGCGCGCGGCCTTCCTCCTGCGGCCCGTGCATGACCGGATGCTGGCGGCGCTGAAGAGCTCGCCCAAGCTGTTCGCCGACGAGACCACGGCGCCCGTGCTCGATCCCGGCAGAGGCCGGACGAAGACGGGGCAGCTCTGGGCTTATGTCCGCGATGACCGGCCTTGGGGCGGCGCCGATCCACCCGGCGTCGTCTATGTCTATGCTCCCGACCGCAAGGCGGAACGGCCGATCGCGCATCTCGCCGGCTTCAGGGGCATCCTCCAGGTCGACGGCTACGGCGGCTACAAGGTGCTGGCCGAACGCGGAGAGGTTCGCCTGGCCCTATGTTGGTCCCATGTGCGGCGCCGCTTCTACGAGCTCGCTCAGGCCGGTCCCGCGCCAATCGCCAGCGAAGCCCTCCAGCGCATCGCCGAGCTCTATCGCATCGAGGCAGCGATCCGTGGCCACGATGCCGATGAACGCCGTGCGGCGCGCCAGGAGAAAAGCAGGCCGATCCTCGAGGTCATGGAGCCATGGCTGAGGGAGAAGCTCAGCTTGATCAGCCAGAAGACGAAACTTGCCGAGGCGATCCGCTATGCGCTCTCGCGCTGGGAGGGCTTGAGCCTCTTCCTCGATGACGGCCGCGTCGAAATCGACTCCAACACCGTCGAGCGCTCGATCCGACCGCTCGCCCTGACCAGGAAGAATGCGCTCTTCGCCGGCTCCGATGGCGGCGCGGAGCATTGGGCCGTCATCGCCTCGCTCGTCGAAACCGCGAAACTCAACAGCATCGAGCCGCACGCCTATCTCGCCGACATCATGACCAGGATCGTCAACGGCCATCCCAATAGCCGCATCGACGAACTGCTGCCCTGGGAATATCCGGCTCAGGCCGCTCTCAGGGATGTGGCCTGAGGACGACGCTTAC
>NZ_JBHSLU010000066.1:0-3413 GCF_042655245.1 Allobosea massiliensis
TCGTCAACGGCCATCCCAATAGCCGCATCGACGAACTGCTGCCCTGGGAATATCCGGCTCAGGCCGCTCTCAGGGATGTGGCCTGAGGACGACGCTTACCGGGAAGCGACAGTATGTCCTGGATCGAGGCCCAAAGCCTGGAGGCGTTTCCACCGGGAAAATCAGCGCGTGCGGTGCCGCTGTCGGGCATCAACAGGGTATCGTGGATGAAGGCGGCATCGCCGATGACATAGGTGATCGAGGCCAGCGTGTGCCCTGGCGAGAATAGGACGTGAGCCTCAATCTCGCCCACCCGGAAGGTCTCGCCTGGTGCGAAAAGCCTGTCCCATTGCGAGCCGTCGGTCGCGAGCGCGGGAAAGCCGTAGATCTCTTTCCAAAGCGCCTGGACTTCGCCGATATGATCTCCGATCGCCGTCGGCGCGTTGGTGCGCTCCTTGAGATAGCCGGCCGCCGAGAAATGATCGGCGTGAGGATGGGTGTCGAGGATCCAGGCCACTGTCAGGTTGCGATTCCTGACATGGGCCAGGATCGCGTCGGCGTTGGTCGTCGCGGTCGCGCCGGATTTCTCGTCGAAATCCAGAACGGGATCGATGATGGCGCACCGCCTCGTCGCCGGACACGAGACGACGTATTGAATGGAAGAGGTGCGCGCGTCGAAGAAGCCCTTGACGATCGGACTGCCGTTCATTCCAGAATCCTCTCGATTAGCAATCGCCATTGGCCCATTGCGTCGAAGACGTGAGCGATCGCGCTAGCGGTGGAGCGGTTGCCGGGCGCACAGATCGTTGCGGATCGCGGTTGCAGCGACTGCAGCATGCCCCATGGCGTAGCTGATCTGGTCGAGACCCTCGACGACGTCGCCCGCAGCATACAAGCCTGGCACATCGGTTCGTTGCTTGGCATCGACGAGCACGCATCCCTGATTGGAGAGCGTCGATCCCAGCCCGACCGCGAGTTTGGATCGGACATCGCTACCTAACGCCGGGTAGACAGCGTCGAAGACACAATTTTTATTGGGTAAAGCGACCGCGATCGTCGCCTCGCGGAGATCGAAGGCCAAACAAGGCCCCGCGAGCAGCTTGATGCCAGCCTTATGGACCCGCAATCGCTGCGAGGCATCGAGATCGTGCAGTCCGTAAGGGGATATCAAGCTCACATCCGCCGTGAAGCTGCGCAGGAACTCGGCCTCCCCGAGCCCACTCGCCGCGGTGCCGATGACGCCGACGCGGCGATCCGTCACCTCGAACCCATCGCAGATCGGACAATAGCGCAGCAAACCGCGCGCCAGTGCCTCGGCGTGCATATCCTCTGGCATGGCAGGCCGGCGGTTCACGACACCGGTTGCCATCAGGACCGTACGGGCACGCAGGGTCAGATCCCCGGCTATTGCAACGAAAAGATCGTCGTCTTTCGTTAACGAGGTCACATTGGCGACCATATGACGGGAACCGTAGCGCGTAGCCTGGGCCTTCATCCGCGCCAGAAGCTCCGATCCCCCTATGCCATCGGGGAAGCCGGCGTGGTTATGGCTGATGGGAATCCAACTTGCCCGACTTTCTGCGCCGTCCACGACCAAAACAGCCAGATGATACCTCGCCAGGTAGATTGCAGCCGTCAGTCCCGCGGGACCGCCTCCGATCACAAGGCAATCCAGCGGATTCGACCCGTAAGCATTGACCCCTGATATGTCATCTCCAGGAGCCGACGCTCCCGTGCTTTGCGGCCCATGCTGGTCCCGCCGCGACCCCGATGTCATATCTGCAAGCTCCCTCGATCCCCGACACATCCCAATAGATAGGATCTCAAGTGGCTAGAGCTTCAACCTCTGCCGCGAGTTTTCTTCGCAAGGGAACAATAGCACCATGCTGACTGTTGCTTTGGTACCTCGAAAGGGAGTTGAAACATGGCACACGAAAAACCCGGCCAGCATCATGACCACCCAGGTCACAAGTCCGGAGATCTCGACGAGCACGGGCACCGCGACAAGTCGGTCTCTGAAAAGTCAGGCGAGCACCACGATCACCCTGGGCACAAGCCTGGAGATCTCGACCAACATGGTCACCGCGACAAGTCCGCGTCTGAAAAGCCAGGCGAGCACCACGATCATCCCGGGCACAAGCCTGGAGATCTCGACCAAGATGGTCACCGCGATAAATCAGCGTAGCCTCGATACGTGTGAGCATACGAAAGCGTCCTTCGGGGCGCTTTTTGCTTGTCTGGCTGCACGATAGTCGCGTACTCTTTCCAACAAATTTCTGTCGCAGGCGAAATATAGTATCTCGTAATCTTGCGGCTAGCGGAGGGCAGACGGTGTCATCGACCGGCATAATTCGCTTGTCCCATCTGATAGCGATGCGGCGCGATCTCGATAAACTGGCAAATAATGTCGCCAATATTGGCACGCCGGGCTTTAAGGGGCAACGCTCCTCTTTCAAGGAACATCTCAAGGAAGCGACCCAATCAGGGCCCGAGCCGAATGCCAACAAATATGTATCCCTCGTCGATACGGGCTTAGCGACCACGGATTTTACTCCGGGTCCTATCGAGTCAACGGGGAACCCCCTCGACGTTGCGATCAAGGGCGACGGGTGGTTTGTCGTGCAGACGCCGGATGGCAATCGCTACACGCGCGATGGTTCGTTTCGCTTGAACAGCTCAGGCCAGCTTGTCACTGCGGTCGGCCATCCCGTCGTGACCTCGAGCGGGGCTTTGACCTTCTCGCCAAATGACCGGAACATTGCGATCGCAAGCGATGGAGCGATATCGACGGCGCAAGGCGTTCGCGGCCGATTGATGGTGGTGAAGTTTTCAAATTCAAGCGACCTCAGTCCGGCAGGCAACAATCTGTTCGACGCTCCAAAGAGCCAACCGGTTCCTGCCGACGCTCGCTTGTCCATCGGAGCGATCGAAAAATCAAATGTCGTGGGCGCGACCGAGATGGTCAATCTCGTCAAACTGACCCGAACATATGAGATGGTTGCCAATATGATGAAAAAAGATGACGACTCAGTAGAAATGCAACGCTTATCAGATACGCTCTAACGTTAATTGGTCGAAGATTCATCGAGGACGTTATAATATCAGCGCCCATCTGGCGTTTGTGTTCCCCACAGAAGACCTTTCACCTGATCGTAGTGCCTGCGCGAGTTGTAGATTTCGGCTTTCAGGCCCAGCGTTTCTGCCGACAGACGGCCGATCGCCGACAGTGCGGTGTATGACGCAACAACACGGTCGCGTTGGGCTGTCACCAAACTAGAGCGCGCGATCACAAGTTCCTGTTGAGCGTTGAGGACGTCGAGCGTGGTCCGCTGACCTGGACACCCGCAAGAACCCTCCGATTTCTGGCGCTCTGATGGGTTCGGTGCAATGTCTGCCTGATGATCGGCTTCGGGCTGCCTGAGGGCCGGCGCTTT
>NZ_JBHSLU010000067.1:0-7148 GCF_042655245.1 Allobosea massiliensis
CGGGGATCTCTCGGTTCAGGGTTGGCGTTCACAACCCAAACCTAACCGGCAATCGCCGGTGACCACCGTCAGCTACACCACGCTATGGGACACGACCCTTTGCAGGCCGTTTGACAGCGTGGTTGACTTGGTCGAAGGCGCATTCGACGTGGCAGTCCGCTACACCGAACTCGGCGATTCCTCTTTCATCGCGCGACGCCTCGCGCCAGATCGGCGTGTCCTCGTGGCGTCGCCCGACTATCTTGAGCGCCGCGGACGGCCGAACACGCCTGACGATCTTGCCAGGCACGCCTGCCTAGTTGTCGGTACGCTGGATCTTTGGACCTTTGTGGACGGTGATGGGAAAGCGATCATACGAAAGGTGTCCCCCGCGCTTCGGATCAATGACGGAGCGGCCGTGCGGCATGCAGCCTGCGCCGGCCTCGGCATAGCTTGGATGGCGACCTGGTGCGCCGCTGACGAGCTTCGAAGCGGGGCTCTGGTGTTGGCGCTTCCCGCGTACCCCCTCGTTTCGACCCAGACGCTATGGGGTCTTTACCCAAGTTCGAGAGAACTCGCTCCGAAAGTACGCGCGTTCATCGACTGGATGGTCGATCGCATAGGACCGGATCCGTATTGGGATCGCGGATTAGATGCTCTGTTGGGCCAATCGGTCGTCAGCAGCTGACGCCTGTTGTGAGCATCCGGCCGACGCGTATCCCCAACGACTACCACCGACCTGCCCTACCTTGCCTCAGACGTGTGGCCTCGGCGCCTATCGATGCGATTGACAGCCATAACGGCCCGGCCTTCTTCGGCGCTATCGCGGTGATCGCGCTATAGGTCGCGCTCGCGAATTTCATTGTCGATCTCGTCATGGCGCGGCTCGATCCGCGGATCAGGCTGGCAAGGGTCAGTTAGGGATGCGGTGCGCCGGCCGCCATAGCCGATCCACCTAATCGCCCATGTTTGACGATACCGATCGCCTACGGACTGACGCTAGACCCGATCGACGCTTCCCTGGGCTAAAGCCTGAAGGCCCCCGGCGTGCCAAACAGCGCGCAACACTGCCTCTGAATGCACGGTCACCGAGATGACGTCATACTAACTGCTGGAAGGGTCACTCTCGCTGAATATGCGGGACGTCATTTGTCAGGAACCCTGCCGAGGCTCACCAGTGGGCTTAGGGTTGCTGGCTGCATGCATTCCATCCGGCCCGCCGAGCGCCGCAGCGGGGCGCGACGTGCCGGCGTTTTTGTTGCCGGTGTCGGCATTTGCGGCCGCGGCGACGATGCTGGCGGCGTCCGCTGCGCGGCGATGCTCTTCGTCCCTCTTACGCTCCTCTTCGACCGCCTCATGGTAGTCGCGGATCTTTTTGAGGAGGACGCGTAAGTCGGCCTTCCGTTCAGCGATAGCATCGAAGAGCTGGATCGCATCTTCACTCGCAGCGGTAGCCGCAAGGTAGACGGCGGTAACAGACACCTCGTTGACATCACCTAGGAAGCGGCCCCTTACGGTCTGCGCCGCCATGATGGCGTGCTGACCTCGCTCGACCATCAAAGCAACGTCGCGGTCGGTGAGCCCGTCAAAAGATTCGCCGTCCTTGCGCGCCGCTGCCATTTCAGCACGGCGCTTGCTCGTCGCGATTCCGAAGTCGAACCCGAACCGGTCAAGCTTCGGGGCGTCGGCAGTGTCGTTACTCGTCATGATGGGACCTCTTCAGTGTTGACCGGACGGAGCCGGCATGGTTTCGCGGGTTAGGCCGGCGGGATTTGGAGCGGATGGCGAAGCGGGAACGGCGTGGCGGCCGGCGAGCGGTCGAGAACTGGCATCAGCGGGCGCTTGAGCTCGATGCGAAGCTCAAGGACTCCAGGCGCGGCCAGAGGGACGGGATCTTCCGCACGTTCGCGGCTGAGCTCGGAGTGAGCGCCTCGGTGCCGAAGCGGATGATCCAGGCTCTTCGGTTCCTGGAGTATGTCCGCGATGACGTGAGATTTACCCACCTTGCCGGCGAGATGGCCGAGCAGCCCTTCTCGGCACTGGTTCTGCTCGACCGCTGGAGCCAGTACTCTCCCAGGGAAGCACTTTCGGCCGGACAACGCCTGATTGCAGGTGAGCTCAATCTGCCCATGCTTGAGGCCCGGGAGCGTGCGGACCGGGCACAGTACGATTCCGTCCTCACCGCGACCGATGGCACCTGGCAGACCTATGCCGCGACACGCGCTGTCCAGCTGGTTTTGGAGACCCATGACTCCGCTCGCTGCATCTGGGCGGCGCGAGGATGGCGTCCCGATGGCGTGGCTTTCACCAGCCTGACGCTGCCGGGCCTCCTGAACGCACTTCCGGCCGTGCCTGGCGTGCAGTTGGCTTTCGAGCGCGAGAACGGCGCGCCGCTCCTCGTCGCGATCTTGTCCGATCGCATCGCGCGGATGCGATCGCCGGCAGCCCTGGTCCAAAACGTCCTGACGCTTCTGGGCTACACGCGCCTCGGCTGCGCCTGCCTGCTCCTGCTGCGCGAGGAGGAGCAGGCCGCCAAGGTCGAGGGGTTGCTGGCCTCCCTCGACCGCCCCGAAGGGATTTCCGCTAGGCACCTCGCCTTCGACTGAACCGGCCGGTTCAGCCGAGAGAGTGCCAGTCGTAGAAGTGCCCGCCATCACAACCGGCGCTCGAGATCGTCAGGCTGGTACGGCGACGTCGGGGCATCGGGCTCCTGCTTCTGATCGAAGCTCGTCGAGCGGGAGCCGAGGCCCTGCCCTTCCCCGCGGCCGTGCGCGGAGGCATCGCCAAGACCCACCTTCGCCGCGTGGTCCTTCCCGTCCTCCGCGGCCTTACCTTTCCGACGCCGCTTGATCGAGGCCGGCGCCCGCCGCGCATCGTAGCGCTCCAGGATCAGGCGCGCCTGCTCCTTCTCGTCGAAGAGGCCGTGACTGTCATCGTCCGCCGAGGCCTTCTGGCCGTAGCCGTCGATCAACGCGTTGTTGATCACCCCGACTGCCTTGAGCTTCGCCCAGCGCTCCCCGAAAAGGAGCTCGAAGTCCTCCTCACTGAGGCGCCCATGAGCCTTCTCTTCCAGCTCCTCCATCGCGGCCTCCATCGCCTTGTGGCTGACAGACCCGCCAAACTTCATTTCCGACATTGACACTACTCCACACTGGTCCGGGCGGACTTGCCCGTCGATCATGACGCTGACTGATTCGCGCTAAATGCGCAATCTCCCCCTTTGCGCGTTTGATCGAGCTGCGCTTTCCGTTAGATTTTCCTGGACGCATGACGCTCCCTACGGTGCTTAACCCTCTTGTAAGTCCTTACGCTGTCTCATCAATCAACCGGGGATCGTTCATCATGGCCAAATCTGCCGAACTACGTGTCGACATTGATCCCACCTTGCTGGAGCGCGCCCGGAAAGAGGCGCGCCGTGTCGACATCCGCCTTCCGTCACTGGTCGAACTCGCACTGATCCAGTTTCTTGAGCGCACCGAAAGCGTGGCCGCGATACGACGCGAGATCGGTGACGCGCTCGCCCGCCAGGCGATCGTCGATGCCAAGATCGAGCACATCGCGCAGTTCGTCGCCGACGTCCTTGGATCCCAGCGCTCAGGACCCGTGCCGCAAGCGCATGCACGCCCCAGTCAATCAAGCGCCTGACCATGTTCAACTGCACCCGGATCCAGGCGATCGGCTACTACGATGAGCAGGCTGCCGAGGCGCTACAGCTGCAGGCCAGCCTTGGCGATGGGTCGGCACCGCCATTGGGCTACTATGACAACGAGGTCGATATGCCCGGCCTCCTCTACAAGATCCGTCATGCGCGGACGGTTCGAAACAGCCCGTTCGATTCAATCCGCACTGGTGATATGGCCGATTCCGACGTCATCGTGCGGTTGGCGGCGGGGCAGGATCCCCGCACCGGCAAGCAACTGACGCGGGTTCCACAGAGCGGCGCGGGCGACGGAGGCAGGAAAAGGCGACGGAAGGTGGTCGGCTACGACCTTCAGATCAGCGTGCCGAAGTCTGTTTCCGTGCTGTACGCGCTGGGCTCGACCGATCTGCGTGTCGCGATCCAGTCCGCCCATCGCCGCGCCTTCCTGCGCGTCCTGCGCTATATCGAGACGGAAGGGCTGATTATCACGCGCACCGGCGCGCGCAGCGCCCGCCATGAGCCGGCTTCCGAGACGGTCGCCTCACTCTACACGCACATCCTGTCGCGCGATCTCGATCCGCAGCTTCACACGCACGCCGTGCTTCTCAATATCTGTGTGCGCCCAGATGGGAAAATTGGCGCCATCGACAACCATCGCCTGAAGCAGCACGGCGGCGCGATCGCCGCGCTACATCGCTGCGAGCTTGCCTATATCCTGCGCGAGGAACTCGGTCTCGAGGTCGTCCGCGACGGTCGCAACTTCAAGCTTCCAATCGTGCCCGATGCGGTCGCGCGCCTGCTCTCGAAGCGCCGGATCGCGATCGAGGACGACGCTCATGCGGCTGGTATCAACACCGCGGCGGACCGCAAGCGGGCGCAGATGATCAGCAACAAGACCCGTGCCGACAAGATCAAGGGCCTTTCGCTGGCGGATCTAACCCGCGATTGGGCGCGTCAGGCGCGCGAGACCGGCTTCGACCATGTCTCAGCCTTCGCCGAGGTCGAGGCCAGACTAGCGCTGGACGAGCAGCGCACACCACCACCCCCCTCCCCGCCCATCGACGCCGAGCGGCTCATCGATCGCATCTTCGCCAACCAGGCCCTGCTCACTTGGCCCCAGATCCTGCGCCTTGTCGCAGAGGAGCTGCAGGTCAGTGCCTCTGCTGACGCTGCGCTCGTTGAAGCCGAAAGTGTCCGGACCGCGCTGGTCGCGGTCGACAGGACAATGGAAGGTGACGCGATCTATACCTCGGAAACCCTGATCAAGGCCGAACACGACGTGCTCCGGATGGCGCAAGCTGGTCGCGGACGCTGGCACGGCGTGCCGCCTGCATCGGTCGAAATCGCGCTGACCAAGGACACCCTCCTGTCGGCAGAACAACGCGACGCAATCGCGCACGCTCTCAATGACGACGCCATCGTCGCGATTGAGGGACCACCCGGCGCCGGCAAGAGCCACATGACCGCGGCCCTTCGCGTTATCGCCAAGGCTGCTGGTCTTTCACTGCGGGTGACTTCGGTCAGTTGGCAGGCGACGCATGTCGTCCGGCGCGATGCCGGCGTCGCACCCGCAAGGGCGTCGGCCCTGGCGCCGCTTCTAGTCGCGCTTGAGAGGGGTCAGCATGTTCTCACGGCGCAGGACATCGTGATCGTCGACGAAGCCGGCATGTCGGGACTTCTCGAGATTGCCGCACTGGCGCGCCATTGTGTTACGGCCGGCGCCAAACTCATCCTGCTTGGGGATACACGGCAGCTACAGCCGGTGTCCGCGGGCGCGCCGATGCGCGCGCTGACACGCCTGATTGGACATGGGGCACTCCACACCATCCGCCGCCAGGAGATGGACTGGATGCGGCAGGCTTCGATGGATCTTGCCGCCGGCCGAGCGTCAGCGGCCATCGACAGCTACGATATGGCAGGCGCGATCGCGATGCATTCAGGGCGAGATAAGACGCTCGCTGAGGCTGCGAAGCATTATCTGGAGCCCGTGTTGGGGTACGACGCGAACCTCAACGAGGTGATGCGCGGCCAACTTTTGATCACCAGCCGCAACGACGATGTCGCGGAGCTTAACCGGCTGGTCCGCGACGGCCTGAAACAGGCCGGCCGCTTCAGCACAGACGAGATCGTCGTTCCTGCCATCCCGCGCCATGCCCGGGATGCAAGGCCCGTCGACCTGCCCCTGTCGTGCGGGGATCGCATCATGTTCGGCGAGCGCGTCGACCTCGGGAGCATCACTCTCTACAATGCTGACATCGCCAGCGTGATGTGGATAGAGCAGGGTCCCGACGGTCCCATTATGACACTTGCTCTCGACAGGCTGGCGATCGATGGGACCCCCATCTCGTTCCGGCGTCCCTGGAAAGACCTGGTTTCTGCGAATGGCAACAGCGCTGCCCCGATCGCCCAGCATGCCTATGCCACGACCGTCCATGCTTCCCAAGGTGCAACGGTCGATCGCACCATCGTCGCGATGACGACGCTGATGAGCGCCGAGCCGCTATTCGTGGCGATGACGCGCCACCGCAAATCTCTCATGCTTCATGCCGATGTCCAGCTCGGCCAGAGCCCCGATCGCTCCGGAAGCATCGCGATCTCGCAATCCGGCCGTCTGCGCGGGACCGACGAGACGCTCGAAGAGCATGGCAATGATGTCGGAGACGGCAACCAGTCAATGCGTCAGGCCGCGGTGATCGCGATTAAGCGCGCCGCCATGACCGCAACCGCAATCGATAACCCGTCGCGCTACATCCACGACATCAAGGCCTGGGTTTCCGGTGAGGATGCGGTTGGAGGGTTTCGGGAACAGCTCAACATCAGCAAAAACTTGGCGCAGTTCAGAAGCCGCTTCCAGTCGCGAATGGCCTTTCCGAAGCCGGTCGCGTTGCGAGAACGGGATGGGTTGGCGTTGTCGCCTCTAGAGCTCAAAGAACTCGATAAGGCACCACTCACGCCGGCTGGCATCGCACACCGCATTGGACTGGTCGGCAGCCCCAACGGCCTCCATCGGCCCGACGACCGCTCCGAGCATCTGCGGATTGCTAACGGGGCGCCGAGATGGAACGCGGCTCAGCTTCGCAGGCTCGTTGCGACAAAGGCGTTCGACGAGCATCCTATTGTTCAAATCGCCGTGGTCATGCTGCGCAAATCCGTACAGGCCGCGCGGGCGGTCGTACGTTCGGCTTACCGCCTCTCAGGGCTGAATCCGCTCGCTAGGGCATTCTCGCGACACGCAAGCTCTATGCCTGATTCACCCTTCGTACCAGCCGTTCAGACTCCAGCTTTGGCCCCTACCCCGCTCGAACGGGCTCTAGAGCGCCGTGTCGATGACAAGCTTAACGATGAAGACGACCGTCATCGGCACAGCCTCATGCTGCAGCTAGCTGTACATCAGCTGCGTTTGAATGAGCGTCCACAGCCCGAGATGAAGGGTCGTGTCCCTGCTGGTGGTGTAGCTTCGCAGAGCCACCGCGTGCCGGCTTTGGTCGGGCTGGTCAGGCGGCCACGGCTGGCAGGCTGACGATGGGAT
>NZ_JBHSLU010000068.1:0-116862 GCF_042655245.1 Allobosea massiliensis
TCCCATCGTCAGCCTGCCAGCCGTGGCCGCCTGACCAGCCCGACCAAAGCCGGCACGCGGTGGCTCTGCGAAGCTACACCACCAGCAGGGACACGACCTCTTCCGGCGCCCGGCTCTGCTTTCGGACTGGTAGCGACAGCCTGCCGCGCGCATCGCTCAAGGAATCGCGCTTGCTCGGCGAGACGCCGGAAGAACTCGATATCGCAGTCGCCGATCCAGCCTCTCATCTGATCAGAGGCAGCCTCATCCATCTCTGCTGCAAGCTCGTTATCGCACAGCCACTGCCCTTTTTCGCCGAGCGCTCGGCTCAGCATCGGCCTCACTTCGTCGAGAGACGCGGCGAATAGGTGGGCTCGTTTGTGCAGTCTGTCGATCCGGCGACGGCTCTCGACGTCGACCGGACCGCTGTGGAACTCGTCAGAAGCCCTACTGGCGGCCAATCGCAAGAAGCTCCATTCCACCGCCGAGAACGTGATGCCCGCTTCCCGCTCGACGCGCTGCTGAAGGCTCTCCTCGAGATCCGCATCTGGTCCCTGGCCTGGCCGGTGATGCACATTGGTCATGCCGCCGCAGCCTTCTTGCCGCGTGATATGCCGTACCGCTTCTTGGACTTGTTCAGCGGCAGCACCTCGGCCGAGCCGCCGGCGATTATGGCCGAGAGCCGTTCGGCCCATAGGTCGAGAGCCGCCCGCTTTTCCTTGGCATAGTCGTACCGTGCATAAACGCTGGTGGTGATGCTCGCCTTCGTCGTGCTCACGTGGTTGAGCACCAGCCCGATGTCGAAGGGTGATACGCCCAGTTCAGCCATTTGCGTGGCTGCGGTGCGCCGCAGATCGTGTGCAGTCCACTTCGCCAGGCCGATCGCCTTTTGCGAGCGCTGGACCGCCCGGGCAACGCCGCTATTCGTAAGAGGCGTGCCCCTCGGCCCCGGGAATAGCGCCGGCAGCTTGTGGGCCTTCAGGACGGGCTCAATCACCGACAAGGCCAAGTTCGAAAGCGGTACGACATGCTCTCGCTTGTTCTTCGACCGCTCCGCGGGGATCCGCCACAGCCGCTCGTCAAGGTCGAGCTCGCTGCGCATCATGCCGGCGACCTCGCCCTGGCGAGCCCCGGTGATCAGGCAGAGGCGTAGCGCCTCGATCGTCCACCTCGAGGCATCAGCCTTTTCCAGCGCGCGCCAGAGGGTCGCGATCTCGCCGGACGTCAGGGCCCGCTCGCGCGGCGCCTTGGCCTCAGACGGTGGCTTCCACCGGTGGCCGGGATCGCTTTCGAGGTACCCGTTGTCGAGCCCCCAAGCAGTCATCGCCTTCAACAAAGCAGCGACGCGGTTCGCCTGCGTCTTGGCGCCGCGGTTCAGCACTGCATCGGTCACCTTGACCAGATCCCGACGATGGAGGTGCGAAAGAGCGACTGTCCCGATCACCGGCACGACGTCCGCCTTCATCACCCGCTCCATGTCGTCGACCGTGCGACGATCACGCCGGCGCCTGTCGGTGATGAACGCGGTCGTCAGATCCTCGACGGTCGTCTCAGCTTTGGGGCCGGCCTTGATCTGCTGAACAGCCTGCCGAGCATCGACACCGTCGGACACGCCGTCCTTCAGGAGAATCGCGCGCGCTCTCGCATCACTGAGCGACTTTTCGGGGTATGTGCCGAACGTCGTCCGGGCTCGCTTGCCATCGCCGGGGCGCGTGAACAGCAGACCCCAGGCCTTCCGCTTGGCCGACACGCGAAGGAACAGGCCCGGCGTCACGTCGTCGAAATAGTCGGTCTGCGCGGCCGTCGGCTTCACCCCAGCGACGAAGCGATCAGTCAGTCTGACTCGAGGCATGGCGTACCTATTTCCGTACCTAAAATGCCCCGTTTAGGTACGCCTGCAAGCGATAAAGAGCAACTGAGAAAAACGGAGACAATCTCAAACTGAAGATAACGCACTGATATTGCGTCGTTTATCCTGTGGATCAGTTTGTGATCGTTCGTCTGCGTCCGGCGCTGCAACTGCCTGTTAATCGATTGGTCGCAGGTTCGAATCCTGCTCCGGGAGCCAGCGATTTCGAAAGGCTCGGGCGTCGCCGCCCGGGCCTTTTTGCTTTGCTGAGGAAATCGGGGCTTGCGACGCCTGGCCTGCTTCGTCCTGCCACAGCCGACCGGCTGGCGCGGCAGGTAACCTCGCGTTACCTCTGCGCTGATGTCCCTCTCGCCTTCACCCTCGATCCACTGGTTCCGCGACGATCTGCGCCTCGCCGACAACCCGGCGCTGGCGGCGGCCGTGGCTGCGGGACCGACGCTGTGCCTGTATATCCTCGACGAGCGACCGGAGCGGCGGCCGCTCGGCGGCGCCAGCCGGTGGTGGCTGTCGCGCTCGCTCGCCGCACTCTCCAGCGAGCTGGAGCGCAGGGACGGCGCCCTGCTCCTGCTGCGAGGCGACCCGGAAACTCTCCTGCCGAAAGTGGCGGAGATGATCGGCGCCGCTCTCGTCACCTGGAGCCGCCGCTATGACGGCGACTCGGTCGCGCTCGACGCCCGCATCAAGAGCGAACTTCAAAACGGCGGCCGGCAGGTCTCAAGCTTCAACGCGGCGCTGCTGAATGAGCCCTGGCAGGTCACCACCAAGACCGGCGACCCCATGAAGGTGTTCACCCCCTATTGGCGCGCCGCCCGCGCTCGCGGCGAGCCGCCGGCGCCCCTGCCCGCACCCGTCCGAATCGCCACACCGGCCCTGCCCGCCGGATTGACCGCGCTCGCCGTCACCCGCGAGGATCTTGCCTTGGAGCCCCATGCGCCCGACTGGGCGGGCGGCCTGCGCGAGGCGTGGACGCCGGGCGAGGCTGGCGCCGCCGCCGCGCTCGAACATTTTCTGGCGGGGCCGCTCGCCGGTTATGGCGAAGACCGCAACCGGCCCGATCTGGCGTCGACCTCACGTCTGTCGCCGCATCTGCGCTTCGGCGAGATCGGCCCCCGCCAGGTCTGGCATGCGACCCACAGCGCCGTCGAAAGCGGGGCGGCAGCTGCTCCCGAATCCGATGCCGAGAAATTCCTCTCCGAGATCGGCTGGCGGGAGTTTTCCTACCATCTCCTCTTCCACAATCCTGATCTCGCGACCCGCAACTACAATCCGCGCTTCGATGCCTTCCCCTGGCGCCATGACGATGCCGCACTGGAGGCCTGGCGGCGCGGGCGCACCGGCTATCCGATCGTCGATGCGGGGCTGCGCGAGCTCTGGACCACCGGCTGGATGCACAACCGCGTCCGGATGATCGTCGCCTCCTTCCTGATCAAGCATCTGCTGATCGACTGGCGCGAGGGCGAGGCCTGGTTCTGGGACACGCTGGTCGATGCCGACCCCGCCAACAACGCCGCGAGCTGGCAGTGGGTCGCGGGCTCCGGTGCCGACGCCGCGCCCTATTACCGGATCTTCAACCCCGTGACGCAGGGGCTGAAATTTGATCCCCGCGGCGCTTATGTCCGCCGCTGGATCCCTGAGATCGCGGCGCTTGGCGATGCCGAGATCCACGAACCCTGGAAGGCCTCCACCGCCATCCTGCGCCGCGCGGAGATCGAACTGGGCGTGACCTATCCGCGCCCGATCGTCGATCTCGATGCCGGCCGCCAGCGGGCGCTGGCGGCGCTGGCCGCCACCAAGGGCTGACGCTCAAAGCGGCCGGGCGCCGCCGCGACGTGACGCCTGCCGCAGCAGCCAGAAATAGGCCGGATAAGGCAACAAATTCAGCAGCTTCATCGGCCAGGACAGCCGGCGCGGGAAGGTGATCTCGAAGCCGCTCGAGGCCAAGCCTTCGACGATCCGCCGCGCCGCCGCCTCGGGCGGCATGATGAAGGGCATCGGCACCGCCTTGGGGCGCGTCATCGGCGTTGCCACCCAACCCGGATTGACGAGCTGGAGCGTGATGCCGGCTCGGTCGCAGTCGAATCTCAGCGTCTCGCAGAGATGGATGACGGCCGCCTTTGAGACGCCATAGGCGGAGGCGCCCGGCAGCCCGCCATAGCCGGCGACGGAGGCGTTGACGGCGATCTGCCCGCGGCCGCGCGCGCTCATCCGCTCCAGAAGCACCGAGAGCCCGCGTGCGACACCGACGAGATTGACCGCGATGATTCGCTCGAACGCCTCCATGTCGAGGACTCCGTCCGAATCCGGCGCGATGCCGGCATTGAGGAAGGCGAGCGCGATCGGCCCCTGCACGCTCTCGACCCCTTCGATGACGGCCTTCATCGAATCGGCGTCGGTGATGTCGCCGGCATGGGCGAGGATGCGGCCGGGCAAGCCCTCAGCGCGGCGCGCGATGTCCTCCAGCAATTCGAGGCGTCGAGCGGTAATCGCGACGGTCCAGCCCTGTCGCGCGAGTTCGAGCGCGACGGCCTCACCGATGCCGGAACTGGCTCCGGTGATCCAGGCGACGCCGTCGCCGGGCCGCATCCGCTGCGGGGACTGGCGCTGCATCGATCGGACCCTCACGGATGGCACGGATGGCCTATCTAGGCGGAGCCGCGGCGTGACGGAAGTCCCGGCACAAGCCGAGGTGGCGTCGCGGCCACGTCCGGTGCAATCTCCGCTGCCCTGCCCGACCGGCCCCGCGCCGGCCCTGCCACGAGTTGCCCGACCATGACCACCGCCCTGCTCTTCCGCGACGACGCCTATCTCGCCGAGACTCCCGCCACCGTGCTGGCGATCAATGAGCGCGGCGGTATTGAACTGGACCGGACGGTCTTCTACGCCACCGGCGGCGGCCAGCCCGGCGATGCCGGGCTGCTGCGCCGGGCCGACGGCTCGACCATCACGATCGGCAGCGCGGTCTATGGTCCGCAGGACCGCAGCCGCATCCTGCATGTGCCGCTGGACGGCCAGCCCGCGCCGCAGCCGGGCGAAGCGGTGACCGCCGTGCTCGACTGGGAGCGCCGCCTCAAGCGCATGCGCATCCACACCGCGCTGCATCTGCTCAGCGTCGTCCTGCCCTTCCCCGTCACCGGCGGCGCGATCGGCGACGGCGACGGGCGCCTCGACTTCGATATTCCCGAGGGCGGACTCGACAAGGTCGAGATCGCCGAAAAGCTGAACGCGCTGGTGGCGCGCAACGCCGCCGTGACGGAGCGCTGGATCACCGATGCCGAGCTCGACGCCAATCCCGGCCTCGTCAAGACGATGTCGGTCCAGCCGCCTCGCGGCTCGGGACGCATCCGGCTAGTCGCGATCGGTGACATCGATCTCCAGCCCTGCGGCGGCACCCATGTCCGCAACACCGCCGAGATCGGCCTTGTCGCGGTCACGGATATCGAGAAGAAGGGCAAGCAGAACCGCCGCGTCCGGATCGCGCTCGCCTGAGGGCAGGCGCGCCCCCAAAGCCAGAAACCGAATTCAGGGAAACGCAGAGATGGCCAGCGACACCGTTTTCGTCTCGACCGACTGGCTCGCCGAGCGCCTCGACGCGCCCGACATCGTGGTCGTCGACGGCTCCTGGTATCTGCCGGTCCATGCCCGCGATCCGCATGCGGACTATGCCGAGCGGCGCATTCCCGGCGCGGTGCGCTTCGACATCGACGCGGTCAAGGACACCGGCTCCGACCTACCGCACATGCTGCCACGCCCGGAAGCCTTCGCCGCCGCCGTCGGCGCCATGGGCATCGGCGATGGCATGCGCATCGTCGTCTATGACGGGCTTGGCCTGTTCTCGGCGCCGCGCGTCCGCTGGACGTTTCGGACCTTCGGCGCCAAGGACGTGGTCATTCTTGAAGGCGGCTTCCCTAAATGGCAGGCCGAGAATCGCCCGATCGAGCTGGGCCCGCCGCGCAGCCGCGCCGCGCGCAGCTTCACCGCCCGTCTCGACCATTCCGCCGTCGCCGATGCCGGCGACATCGCCCGGGCGCTGACGGAGGGAACTGCGCAGGTGGTCGATGCCCGGCCGGGCGACCGCTTCCGCGGCGAGGCGCCGGAGCCGCGCGCCGGCGTCCGCTCCGGCCACATGCCCGGCTCGCTCAACCTGCCCTTCCCGGCCATCGTCGAGAACGGGCAGCTCCGGTCGCCGGAGGCCATCGCCGCCGCCTTTGCCGAGGCGGGCGTCGATCTCGACCGGCCGCTGATCACGAGCTGCGGCTCGGGCGTCTCGGCGGCGATCCTGTCCACGGCGCTGGAGACGATCGGCAAGCCGGCCCGCGCCCTCTATGACGGCTCCTGGGCCGAATGGGGCGCGAGCGACCGCCCGATCGCGACGGGGCCGGCCAAGCGCGGTTAGAACACGGAGGCGCCGCGTCATTGACCGGCGCCGGCAGAGAATACTAAACCGACAAGGTAACCATCCTGAACAGCTGGCGACACCGTCTGCTGTCACAGGCGGGTCGTGGTGCCCGTCATAAGGCTCTTCGCCCATACCAACCGAGAGGCGGCTGCGACCGTCGCGGACAGCAGCACGGACAGCGACGATGACACCCGGCCCCGAGATGACGGCAACCGCGCCCAAGGCGACGCGCCGGGACTGGCTGGGGCTGGCCGTGATCGCCCTGCCCTGCCTGCTCTATTCGATGGACCTCACCGTCCTGAACCTCGCCATCCCGCAGCTCAGCGTCGATCTCAAGCCGAGCGCGGCGCAACTGCTCTGGATCGTCGACATCTACGGCTTCATGGTCGCGGGCTCGCTGATCACAATGGGTACGCTCGGCGACAGGATCGGGCGGCGCAAGCTGCTTCTGATCGGCGCTGCCGCCTTCGGTCTGGCCTCGGTCCTCGCCGCCTTCTCGACCAGCGCCGAGATGCTGATCGCGACCCGCGCTTTGCTCGGCATCGCCGGCGCGACGCTGGCGCCCTCGACGCTGTCGCTGATCCGCAACATGTTCCTCGATCCCAAGGAGCGCAGCTTCGCGATCGGCATCTGGATCGCCAGCTTCTCGGCCGGCGGCGCGATCGGCCCGCTCGTCGGCGGGCTCCTGCTGGAGCATTACTGGTGGGGCTCGGTCTTCCTCGTTGGCGTGCCGGTGATGATCCTGCTGCTGGTGCTCGGCCCCTTTCTGCTGCCGGAGTTCAAGGACCCGAACGCCGGCCGGGTCGATCTCGCCAGCGCGGCGCTCTCGCTCGCGGCGGTTCTGGCGGTGATCTACGGCATCAAGCATCTGGCCGAGCATGGGATCGCCTGGCGGGCCGCCGCCGCGATCATCGCCGGCCTCGTCATCGGCGGTGTTTTCCTGCGCCGGCAGCGCCGCCTCTCCGATCCCTTCCTCGACCTGCGGCTGTTCCGCAATCCGATCATCAGCGCGGCGCTGGCGATCAATGTGCTCGGCTTCCTGTTCCTGTTCGGCAGCTTCCTCTTCATCGGCCAATACTTCCAGCTGGTCAGGGGCTTCACCCCCCTCGAGGCCGGGCTCTGGAGCCTGCCCTCCGCGCTGGCCTTCATCCTGGGCACGCCGATCGTGCCCGTCCTGGCCCACCGCTTCCGTCCGGCCCAGATCATGGCGGTCGGGCTGATCATGGCGGCGCTCGGCTTCGCCCTGCTCTCGCGCATCGACACGGGCTCGAGCGTCAGCCTCGTCGTCGTCGCCTCGGTGATCTTCTCGCTCGGCTTCACCCCGGTCGTCGCTCTGACGACGGAACTCGTCGTCGGCAGCGCCCCGCCCGAGCGCGCCGGCTCGGCCGCGGCGATCTCCGAAACCAGCCTGGAATTCGGCGGCGCCGTCGGCATCGCCATCCTCGGCAGCATCGTCACCGCCGTCTATCGCAGCCAGATGGCGCTGACCCAGCCAAGCGGTATGGCCCCCGACGCCGCCCGCAGCGCCGCGGCCACGCTCGGCGGCGCCGTCGCGGAGGCGGCGCGGCTGCCGCCCGATCTCGCATCGAGTCTTCTCGCGGCGGCGAGGATGGCCTTCGTCGCCGGCATGCAGCTCTCGGCGTTGGTCGCGATGGTCGGGCTCGTCGTCACCGCGATGACCGCCCTCGTCCTGCTGCGCAACGCGACGGCCGCTTCGCACCACGGCTGAGCGCCGCGCGGTTTCCCTCGCGCCCCGCCTGCCCTACCCTGGCGCCAGAGGAGCCGACCGATGAGCGATCACGACCACCCGCACGATCACCCGCACGACCATGAGCATGGCGGCGAGCCGCGCTGGAAGCATGATGGCGTGCGCGTCATCAGCGGCGACAGGCTCGATCCCAACACCGCCCAGACGCCTGGCATGTTCCGGCAGGCGGCGATCAACCATGCCCGCGTCGGCGCGCAGAAGATCTGGGCGGGCACGGTCTCGATCCAGCCCAATGCCAAGACCGGCGTGCACCATCATGGCGAGCTGGAGAGCGTGATCTATGTGGTCCGCGGCAAGGCGCGGATGCGCTGGGGTGAGCGGCTCGAATTCGTCGCCGAGGCCGGCCCGGGCGACTTCATCTACGTGCCGCCCTTCGTGCCGCACCAGGAGATCAACGCCGATCCCGACAACCCGCTCGAATGCGTGCTGGTCCGCTCGGACAACGAGGCGGTGGTGGTCAACATCACCGATGTCGACCCGGTCGAGGCGCCGGAATCGGTCTACTGGGTCGACCCGATCCACAAGCATCCGCCGGGCTGACGCGCACTACAACCTCAACCATCGCCATCCAGACGCACGCGCCTTGACTCGCCACGCCGCCCTCTGCGACCATCGCTGTATACGGCGAAACACAGCGCCATGTTGCGGAGGACCCTCGGATGCTCAGGCGGCGCGCTCTTATGGCAATGGCCCTGGCTGCGGCCTTTGGCCTCGCATCGGGCAGCAGCCAGGCGCTCGCCCAGCCGAAGGAACTCGTGATCTTCGCCGCCGCCAGTCTGAAAAACGCGCTCGACGAGGCCGCCGCCGGCTGGGCCCGCGAGACCGGCAAGCCGGCACCGAAGATGTCCTATGCCGCGAGCAGCGCATTGGCGAAGCAACTCGAAGCCGGCGCCCCGGCCGATCTCTTCCTCTCGGCCGATCTCGACTGGATGGATCATGCCGCCGGGAAGGGCCTGATCCGGCCCGACACCCGCGTCACCCTGCTGGCCAACCGCATCGCCCTGATCGCCCCCTCGGATTCGACCGCCACCATCGCCAAGGGGCCGGGCCTCGATCTCGCCGCCGTTGTCGGCCAGGGCCGCCTGGCCATGGCGAATGTCGACTCCGTGCCCGCCGGAAAATACGGCAAGGCGGCGCTGGAGAAGCTCGGCGCCTGGGATGGCGTCAAGGACAAGCTCGCCCAGGCCGACAATGTGCGGGCGGCGCTGCTGCTGGTCTCGCGCGGCGAGGCGCCGCTCGGCATCGTCTACACCACCGACGCAGCCGCCGATCCGAAGGTGAAGGTGCTGGCGACTTTCCCGCCGGATTCGCACCCGCCGATCCTCTATCCCGTCGCCGTAACCAGGGATTCGACCCATCCCGACGCGGTCGCATTCCTCGCCTATCTGCGCGGCGCGGGTCCGAAAGCCGCCTTCGAGAAACAGGGCTTCACCGTTCTGAACAAGGCCGCCAACGCGACGTGACCGACTGGCTGTCCCCGGAAGAATGGGCGGCGGTCCGGCTCAGCCTCCTCGTCGCCAGCACAGCCATGCTCGCGAGCCTGCCTTTTGGGATCGCGGTGGCGTGGCTGCTGGCGCGCGGCCGCTTCTGGGGCAAGTCGATCCTCGATGCAGCCGTGCATCTGCCGCTGATCCTGCCGCCGGTCGTCACCGGCTATCTGCTTCTGATCTGGTTCGGCAGACGCGGACCGGTCGGACAGGTTCTGCATGACTGGTTCGGAATCGTGCTCTCCTTCCGCTGGACGGGCGCCGTGCTGGCCGCGGCCGTGATGGGCTTCCCATTGATGGTGCGGGCGATCCGGCTCTCGATCGAGGCGGTCGACCGCAAGCTGGAAGACGCTGCCGGCACGCTCGGCGCGAACCCGGCCTGGGTGTTCGCGACCGTGACGCTGCCGCTCTGCCTGCCCGGCATCCTCGCGGGGATGATCCTCTGCTTCGCCAAGGCGATGGGCGAGTTCGGCGCCACCATCACCTTCGTCTCGAACATCCCCGGCGAGACCCAGACACTGCCCTCGGCGATCTACACCTTCACCCAGGTGCCCGGCGGCGAGGCCGGCGCGACGCGGCTGACGCTGATCTCGATCGCGATCTCGGTGTCGACGCTGTTTGCCTCCGAGGCGCTGGCACGGCTGGCCTCACGGCGGGTCGGCGCCGCATGACGACCGGGCTCGACATCGTCGTCCAGCACCGGCTCGGGGCCTTCACGCTCGACGCGACCCTGCGCTCTCAGGGCGGCCTGACCGCACTCTACGGCCCCTCCGGCTCCGGCAAGACCTCGCTCGTCAACGTGATCGCGGGGCTCATCCGTCCCGAAGCCGGCCATGTCCGGCACGACGGCGAGGCACTGTTCGACCGGGCGGGCGGCGTCTTCGTGCCGCCGCATCGCCGCCGGATCGGCTATGTCTTCCAGGAGGCGCGGCTGTTCCCGCATCTCAGCGTGCGCCGCAATCTGCTCTTCGGACGCTGGTTCGCGCCGCGCGGGAAAGCCGATCGCACTGATCTCGCGGCGGTTCTGGACCTGCTCGGCATCGGCCATCTGCTGGCGCGCCGGCCGGGCGACCTCTCGGGCGGCGAGAGGCAGCGGGTGGCGATCGGCCGGGCGCTGCTGGCGCGCCCCCGCCTGCTGCTGATGGACGAGCCCCTTGCCTCGCTCGACGAGGCGCGCAAGGCCGAGATCCTCCCCTATATCGAGCGCCTGCGCGACGAGGCCGGTATCCCCATCGTCTATGTCTCGCATGCGCTGGCCGAGGTCGCGCGGCTGGCGACGACGGTCGCAATCATCGAGGCCGGCAGGGTCACGGCCTGCGGACCCGCTGCCACGATCCTGTCGCGTCTCGATCTCGCGCTCCGGCCGGGATCGCCCGAGCCGAGTTCGCTGATCGAGGGCTTTGTCGGCACGGTCGATCCCGCCTTCGGGTTGACGCGGATCGAGACACGCGCCGGCGCGATCGAGGTCGCGCGAACGGGGTTGCGCCCCGGCAAGGCGATCCGGGTCCGCATCCTCGCCGGCGACGTCATGATCGCGCTCGCTCCGGTCGCCGGGATCAGCGCGCTCAACCAGCTTCACGGCACGGTGGCGGAGATCGCCCCTAGCGGAGGCGACGGCTCCGGAACCGTCGATCTGGGAATCGACTGCGGCGGCGAAAGGCTGGCGGCGCGGCTGACCCGCAAATCGCTCGTCACGCTCGGGCTCGGCCTCGGCAGCCCGGTCGTGGCGATCGTGAAGAGCGTTTCCATCGAAACGCCCTGAAGGGCTTTGGCCGATGGTCGCCTTGGGCATTCGGCCTCCCATGCCTATCATCGGAACCATGCCCGAGAACTCCACCATGCCCCAGCCGCCCGCAACCCGCCCCGCATTGAAGCTCGGCCTGCGGCTCGATTTCACGCCCGGTGGCCGGCTCGGCCCCGGCAAGGCCGATCTGCTCGAGGCCATCGGCCGCACGGGCTCGATCTCGGCGGCGGGCCGCGCCATGACCATGTCCTATCGCCGGGCCTGGCTGCTCGTCGACGATCTCAACCGCATGTTCCGCCAGCCGCTGGTCGAGGCCCAGCCCGGCGGCGCCCAGGGCGGCGGCGCAAGGCTGACACCGCTCGGGCACGAGGTCCTGTCGCATTACCGGGCGGTCGAGCGCATGGTGCTGGAGGCGGCGGCCGCGCCGATCGAGGCGCTGCGTGGCGCGATCGATCCGACACCACGCCCGGCCAAGCCGCAGCCGGCGGAAGCGCAGGAGACGACGCCATGAACATCGGCGAGGCGGCGCGGCAATCGGGCGTCAGCGCCAAGATGATCCGCTATTACGAGAGCATCGGCCTGATCGAGGCGCCGCAGCGCACCCAGGCGCAGTACCGCGTCTATGGCCGGGACGATCTGCACACGCTGCGCTTCATCCGCCGCGCCCGCCATCTCGGCTTCTCGCTCGACGAGACGCGCGCCCTGCTCGCCCTCTGGCGCGACAAGAGCCGCGCCAGCGCCGATGTGAAGCGGCTCGCCATGGACCATGTCCGCGATCTCGAGGCCAAGGCTGCGGAGCTCCGGGCCATGGCCGAGACACTGCGCCATCTCGCCGAAACCTGCCATGGCGATGGCCGGCCCGACTGCCCGATCCTCAGCGATCTCGCCGCGCCGCCCGCCGCCTGCTGCTGAGCCCAGCCTGTCCGCCATGCATGAAATGGCCCCTGGCTCGCCTCGGCCATGCGTCTGCCGGCTGGACGGGAGCGGGCTCGATTGGTCATATGCCGGCCTGACTAAGGCAGGACCATCATGGACAACCGAAACGATCTCTGGCGCCACGTCGATGCCAACAAGGAGCGGCTGATCGCCCTCAGCGACAGGGTCTGGGGCATGCCCGAGGTCTGCTACACCGAGACGCGCTCCAGCGCCGAGCACGCCGCCGAGCTGGAGCATCAGGGCTTCCGCGTCACCAAGGGCATCGCCGACATCCCGACCTCCGTGATCGGCGAGGCCGGCGAAGGCGGGCCCGTGATCGCCTTCATGGGCGAGTACGACGCCCTGCCCGGCCTGTCGCAGGAAGCCGGCGTCGCCAGCCATTCACCCGTCGAGGTTGGCGGCCACGGCCATGGCTGCGGCCACAACCTTCTGGGCTCCGCCGCACTGCTCGCCGCCGTGGCGATGAAGAACTGGCTCGCCGAGAACAAGCTGCCCGGCCGCGTTCGCTATTATGGCTGCCCGGCCGAGGAAGGCGGCGCCGCCAAGGCCTTCATGGTCCGTGCCGGCGCTTTCGACGATGCCGATGTCGCGATCTCCTGGCACCCGTCGAGCTGGTGGGAGGTGGCGCCGCCGCTGGCACTCGCCAACACTCGCGCCGATTTCGTCTTCACCGGCCGCACGGCGCATGCCGCCGCCGCCCCCCATCTCGGTCGCAGCGCGCTCGATGCCGTCGAGCTGATGAATGTCGGCGTCAACTACATGCGCGAGCACATGCCCAGCGACGCCCGCGTCCACTACGCGCTGCTCGACACCGGCGGCATCGCCCCCAATGTCGTGCAGGCCCATGCCCGGGTGCGCTACTCGATCCGCGCGCGGGACCTGCGCGGCATGCTCGAACTCGTCCAGCGCGTGAAGAAGATCGCCGAAGGCGCGGCGCTGATGACCGAAACCAAGATGGAGATGCGCATCGTCAGCGCCGTCTCCGACCTGCTCGGCAACACCCCGCTCGAGCAGGCGATGCATGGCGTGATGGAAGAACTCGGCCCGCCGCATTTCGACGACGCCGACCGCGCCTTCGCCCAGGAAATCCGCAAGACGCTGCAGCCGCAGGAGATCGCCTCGATCTGGCGCACGATCGGCATGGAGGACACCGGCGCCCCGCTGGCCGATTTCCTCGTCCCGCTCGACGCCCAGCGCAACCCCGCGATCGGCTCGACCGATATCGGCGATGTCAGCTGGGCGGTGCCGACCGTGCAGGCCCATGCGCCGACGGTGGCGATCGGCACGCCTTTCCACACCTGGCAGGTCGTCGCCCAGGGCAAGACGCCGGCCGCCCACAAGGCGATGGTCCATGTCGCCAAGGCGATGGCCGCGACCGGCGCCGCCGTCCTGCTCGACCCCGCGCTGCTGGCCGCCGCCAAGGCCGATCACAAGAAGCGCTTGGGCGCCGAGGGCTACACCTCGCCGCTGCCGCCCGAGGTCAAGCCGCCGCTGACCATGTCGCTCGGCGGCTGAGACGGACAAGAGGGGCGGATCAGTGTCGGTCCGCCCTATCGCGTCCCAGTCGCCGCCGTGCGATGAAAGATTGCCGTCGTGGCGTAGAGCGGGATGCGCCGGACCAGATTCTGGATGATGGCACCGGCGCTGCCGTAATCGCCGGCATACTCGCCGATGTTCGGATCGAAGATGTGGATCCGGCAGTCGAGCCCGTAGGGACGCTTCTCGATCCGGTTGATGCCGGCGATGGCATGGCCGCCGCCTCCCGAGAACCGCATCGACCAGGTCGCGGCAGCCCCGGGCTCGCGCAGATCATCGGTGACCTTCCGCAGCAGCCCCTGGCGTCCGACATGCAGCTTCATGTCGACGAAGGTCTGTTCCTCGTAATCGACGCCGACGCGCGCGCCCATGTGCCGCCGCGCATCCTCGCGGCCGAGGGCATTGCGCAGCCGTCCGTAGCGGCGCTGATGGGCTTCCGCACGGCTGAAATCGACGGCGAGCGCCTGCAGGCGTAGCCGCGGCGCCGCGCCGGGCGCCTGGAACAGCGACTGCAGCCAGAGATCACAGAGGGCGACGCAAACCCCGCCGCGCGTTTCGGGGTCGCTCGCGTCGAGAAATTGCCCCTGCTGGAAGCGTGTAAGGGTGAAGGTCATGGCGGCTCCATCCGGCGGAGCGATCTTGCTCCGCGCTATGGTCGCGCCACCGGGCGATGCGGTTTCCTCGCGCTGCGATTTGCAGGCAGCCCCTGCGCTCAGCGCAGCCCGTCCTCGCCCTTGATCTGGTCCTTGGTCAGCCCGCCGATGCGCGGCAGCGGCCGGCCTGAATCGGTGACCGCGATCGCGACCAGGATTTCGCCGGCGCGCGGGGCATCCGTCACCCGCACCTCGACGGCATCGAAATGCGAGCGGACGAAGGCTGCATCCTTGTGGCCGAGCGGCACGTCGATGGGCGTGCCGAGCCCGCCGCGCTTCTTGGCGGAAGGGATCAGCGCCGGGCCCTTGCCGAGCGCGGCGCGCACCGGAGTGCCCAGCTTTGGATGCAGGATCGCCGCCGCATGCTCCAGCTCGCCGCCCTCGCCGACGATCGCCGCCTTGCCGAAGCTCTCGGCCTGGCTGGGCTCGATCCCGAGTGCCGCAAGGCAGCGCTTCGTCAGGAGATCGCCGAGCTCGACGCCGATCTCTGTCAGCTCCCCGAGATCGTCCCGGTAGCCGCCCGCAAACGGGTTGGCGATCACCGCGACCGAGACGGCGCGCCGCGTCGGCGGCGAGACGGATCGGCCCCCCTCAATCAGGGTTTCGTCGACCTGGGTCAGGATCTTGCGGATGGTCGCGGGCATGAGGGGCTCCGGGCGGTCTTCTATCGAGGTTTCCGCGTCATGGTCGGGCTTGTCCCGACCATCCACGTCTTCATCTGGCGAGATCGGGGCTCGAGGCGTGGATGCTCGGCACGAGGCCGAGCATGACGGAGAGCTTCCCGCGCTCTTGCATCACCGCTGCCCGTCCCAGACGCTGATCTGGTCGGCGCGCAGGCCGCCGACGCGCTCATGGATGCGCGCACCCGTGGTCATGACGAGGATGAGAACCATCTCGTCGGCCTGGGGCGAGCCCGGCACGCCGATCTCCACCGCGCCGAAATGGCTGCGCACATAGCACGCGTTGATATGGGTGACGGGAATGTCGATCCGCGCCCCCGGTCCGGCGACCTTCTTGGTCGAGGGGACGATCGCCTTGGCGTTGCCCAGGATCTCGCGCATCGCGTAGCCGCCCGGGACATGCCAGAGCGCGCCATGCTCGAGTTCGCCGGCCGAGCCGACGACGGCGCCCTTGCCATAGCCCTCGACGGTCGCGGGATCGCCGCCGAGCGCGTTGAGGCAACGCGTCGCCATCTCCAGCCCCGCGGGCTTGAGCGCCTCCATCATCGGCAGGATGTCGGGCTCGTAGCGGCCGGCATAGGGGTTGGTCAGCACGGCGCAGACGGAGGCAATGCGCTCGGTCCGACCCGGCAGCGGCCCGAATTCGTGGAAGATCTCCTCCACGGTGGTCTGGATGCAGCGGATCTCGACGAGCACGCTCATGGGACGCCTTTCAAACCACGGCCGGGGCGCTGTGCGAGGGCGGCGTCGAGCGCGAGCGTCCGGTCCGCACCAGCCCGTCGATCACCACCATGCCGATGCCGGGAATATCGCCGAGCGACACCGCCTCCAGCAGATCCTTACCGGACGAATGCTGCGGCTTGTCGAGGAAGACGAAATCGGCCGGATAGCCGACTGCGATCAGCCCCGCATCGAGCGAGCGCCGGCGCGCAACATTGCCGGTGGCGAGGCAGAAAGCCTGCTCGGCCGGCAGCCCGCCGAGGCTCGACAACAGCGTGATCATCCGCAGCACGCCATTGGGCTGGACGCCGGAGCCCGCGGGCGCATCGGTCCCGATCAGCACATCCGCCAGCCGCCCGGCCTCGCGTGCGGCCTCTAACGCGACCAGTGCCGATTTCTCGTTACCGTTATGGACGACCTCGAGCGCGCCCTTCGCCTTCTCGCAGAGGATGCGGATGTCGCCATGGGCGATCGAGGTCGGCCCGCCATTGATGTGGCTGACGACGTCGGGCTGGGCTTCCAGCACGTCGTCCTTGTTGACGAAATGCGAGCCCGCGATCGAGGGGCCACCGGTGTGCATGATCGATTCCAGCCCGATCTCGCGGCACCAGTCGGCGACGCGCTTGGCGTCGGGCCCTTTGGCGACGGTGCCGAGCCCGATCTCGCCGATATGGCGGATGCCGAGCGCCTTCAGCTCCTCGAAGACCTCGCGGCCGAAATCGAGCTCGGCCACCGGCGCCCCCGCGATCACCTTGGCGCCGGCGGGCCGGAAATTCTGGAAGCAGCGTTGCGCGGTGACGGCCAGGGCCTTGACGCCGATCGCATCCTTCGGCCGGCCCGGGAGATGCACCTCGCCGGCCGAAACCAGCGTGGTGACGCCGCCATTCACGCCCATCTCGATCCAGCCGAGCTGGTTCTGGCGCGGCGTCCAGTCGCCGAACACGGGATGGCAATGGGAATCGATCAGCCCCGGCGACAGGCCCGAGCCTTTCGCGTCGATCACGCTGTCGGCGCTGGAGCCATCGAGATCGGAGGCCCGGCCGATCGCCGCGATGCGCCCGTCGACGACGACGATCGTGTCGGCATCGAGGATCGGCTTGTTCAGATCGCCCGAGAGCAGCAGGCCGATGTTGCGGATGACCAGCTTGCCCTTGGGCGTTCCCGCCGCGACGTCGTGAGCCATCTGGATCTCCGCAGCCCTCCCGCCGGCACCCTACGGGACAGGCGGCGATTGAATGTGTAATAACAATCATGGAGAGGCCCGCCGCCGCTGGCAAGGCCCTCGCGAGGCCGCCGGCTTGCGCCCGGAGGCACGCCGCCGAGGAGGCTAGGATACGGCCATGACGCGCACCGAATCCCCTGTCGCCGAGCTCGATGACGAGCCGCCTGCCGACCCCGCCCGGCGGGGCCGCAAGCCGGCCGAGCCCTATGTGCTCGAGGAGCAGGTCGGCTTCCTGATGCGGCGCGCGCAGCAGCGCCACATCGCGATCTTCCAGCGCATCATGGGCGAGGACGGCCCGACACCGACCCAGTTCGCCGCCATGGCCAAGCTGGGCGCGGGCGAGGAAATCTCCCAGAATCAGCTCGGGCGCATGACCGCGATGGACCCTGCGACCATCAAGGGCGTGATCGCGCGCCTGGCCGAGCGCGGGCTGGTCGAGCGCCGGCCGGACCCGGACGACCAGCGCCGCGTCCGCGTCCGCCTGACGACGGCCGGGCTGGAGGCGATGCCCGCTTTGACCGAGAAGGCGCGCGCCATCACGGCCGCCACCCTCTCGCCGCTCTCCCGCGAGGAGGCGGAGCGTCTGCTCGCGCTGCTCGCGCGTCTCGATTGAGCAGCGCCTGCCCGCAAAATCCGCTTGCGCCACCTTGTTTGTATACTAACAATAATCAACGAGGGTTCCGGATCGTCACATTCGAGGGGAGCTGGCCATGGCGCGCTATCTGCGGCCGACCACGCTGGACGAGGCGCTGGCGCTCCGGGCGCAGGCGGGCGGGACACCGCTGACGCCTCTGGCCGGCGGCACGGATGTCTACCCGGTCCGCACCCACAGGAGCGCCTGGTTTCAGCCCTTCGACCGCGACATGCTCGATCTCGGCGCGGTCCCGGAGCTCTCAGGCATTCAGCATGGCGCCACGGGAACCCGCATCGGCGCGGGCACGACCTGGAGCGCCATCGCCGAGGCGGCGCTCCCGCCCGCCTTCGACGCGCTGAAACACGCCAGCCGGCAGGTCGGCGGCGTGCAGATCCAGAATCGCGGCACGATAGGCGGCAATCTCTGCAACGCCTCGCCTGCCGCTGACGGCGTGCCGCCGCTACTGGCACTCGACGCCGAGGTCGAACTGGCGAGCCGGCGCGGCCGGCGCCGCCTGCCGCTCTCCGCTTTTGTGCTGGGCAACCGCCGCACCGCGCTGGCGCCCGACGAGATCCTGGTCGCGATCCAAATTCCAGCCCAGTCGACTGACGCCCGCTCGGCCTTCCTCAAGCTCGGCGCGCGGGCCTATCTCGTCATCTCGATCGCATCGGTCGCCGCGGTCATCGCGACCGACGATACGGGCCAGGTCACAGCCGCGCGCATCGCCGTCGGCGCCTGTTCGGCGGCGCCGCAGCGTCTGGGCACGCTGGAGGCCCGGCTCATCGGGCAGCCGGCCGGCGATCTCGCCGCCCTCGTCGAGCCCGAAGACCTCGCCGCGCTGGCGCCCATCGACGATGTCCGCGCCAGCGCCGCCTATCGCCGCGATGCGGCGATCGTGCTGGTGCGCCGGGCGCTCGCTCAGCTCGCCGAGGGATCGATGGAGGTGGCCGCGTGAACATCCATGACCGCTCGGCTCTCGCCGCCACCGCTCATGCCGCGGACGCCATCGCCTTCCGGCTCAATGGCACCGATGTCGCGCTGGGCGACGCGCCCGACAGCCGCCTCAGCGAGGTTCTGCGCGCCAGCCTCGGCGCCACCGGGACGAAGGTCGGCTGCGACGCCGGCGATTGCGGCGCCTGCACCGTCCTGATCGACGAGGCGCAGGCTTGTGCCTGCCTCGTGCCGGTCGGCCAGATCGCCGGCCGCGACGTGCTCACGGTCGAGGGGCTGGCGGAGACGGCGATCGGCGCCGCGCTCCAGCAGGCCTTCCAGCTGCATGGCGCGGCCCAGTGCGGCATCTGCACGCCAGGCATGCTGATGGCCGCCTATGATCTGCTCCGGCGCAACCCGCAGCCCGGCGAGCGCGAGACGCTGGACGCGCTCGGCGGCGTGCTTTGCCGCTGCACCGGCTATCTCAAGATCGTCGAGGCGGTGCGCGACGCCCATCGCTTCATGGGCGGCGGGACGATCGTCACAGAGGTCGAAGGTCCTTCGATCGGCAGCCGCCTCGCCCGTCTCGACGGCGCCCCCAAGGTCGCCGGCACCGAACGCTACGGCGCCGACACCGCGCCCGACGATGCGCTCTGGCTGCGCGCGATCCGCTGCCCGCATCCGCGCGCGGGCTTCACGCTGGGCGATATCGAGGCCTTCGTCGCCGCGCGGCCGGGGCTGGTGCGGGTCTTCACCGCGCAGGACGTGCCGGGCGAGAACTCCTTTGGCATCTATCCGCATCTCAAGGACCAGCCCGTCTTCTCAACCGGAGAGACGCGCTATCGCGGCGAATGCGTGCTGGCCGTGGTCGGCGAGAAGGAGGCGGTCGAGGCGCTGAGCATCGACGACATGCCGATCTCCTGGGAGCCGCTGCCGGCGATGGTCGGCAGCGCCGCGGCGCTGGCCGAGGGCGCCTTCACCCTGCACGACTTCGTGCCCGACAATGTGCTGACGCGCGGCCGCGTCGAGCGCGGCGATGTCGAGGCGGGCTTCGCCCAGGCCACCCATGTCGCTCATGGCGCTTTCGAGACCGGCTTCGTCGAGCACGCCTATATCGAACCCGAAGCCGGCTATGCAAAACGCATCGGTGATACGATCGAGATCTTCGCCTGCACACAGGCGCCCTATATGGACCGCGACGAGGTCGCCCGCGTGCTCGGTCTGCCGCTGGAGAGCGTCCGCATCCTGCCCTCGGCCTGCGGCGGCGGCTTCGGCGGCAAGCTCGACGTCTCGCTGCAGCCGATGCTGGCGGTCGCGGCCTGGGTTCTGGACCGGCCGGTGCGCTGCGTCTTCTCGCGCATCGAATCGATGATCTCGTCGACCAAGCGCCATCCGTCCTCGATCCGGGCGAAGGCCGCCTGCGATGCGCAAGGTCGGCTCGTCGCCTATGCGATGGAGGGCGATTTCGACACCGGCGCCTATGCTTCCTGGGGGCCGACGGTCGCCGGCCGCGTGCCGGTGCATGCGACGGGGCCCTACAGGGTGCCCCATGTCCGCAATCTCTCGCGGGCGATTTACACCAACGGCCCGCCCTCGGGCGCCTTCCGCGGCTTCGGCGTGCCGCAGGCGGCGCTCGCCCAGGAAAGCCTGTTCGACGATCTCGCCACGGCCGCCGGCCTCGACCGCCTCGAATTCCGCCTGATCAATGCGATCCGCGCCGGTGACACGACGCCGTCGGGCCAGCGTCTCGAAGCCAGCGCCGGGCTGGCCGAATGCCTGGAGGCGCTGAAGCCGCACTGGCAGCGGTTGCTGGCGGACGCGGCCGCCTTCAATGCAAGCGAGGGTCGCACCCGCCGCGGCGTCGGCATCGGCTGCATGTGGTACGGCATCGGCAACACCGGCATGTCGAACCCCTCGACCATGCGGGTGACGCTGTCGCAGGACGGCCGCGTGACCTTCTGGAACGGCGCCGTCGACATCGGCCAGGGCTCGACGACCGTCCTGACCCAGATCGCTGCGGATGCGCTCGGGCTGCCGGTCGAGCGCTTTGACCTCGTTCTCGGCGACACGCCGCTCACCTTCGACGCCGGCAAGACCTCCGCCTCGCGCCAGACCTTCGTCTCCGGCCGCGCCGCCGAGGCGGCCGCCGCCGCGCTGCGCGCCGAGATCCTGCGCCTGACCAATGCCGGTCCCTCGGCGCGGCTCGCCTTGGAAGGCACGACCGTCACGGTCGCGGAAAACGGCGTCGTCGCCCGGATCGACCTCGCCGCCCTGCCCGCGCAGCCGGACGGCACGGTGCTGGAGGGGATCGGCTCCTTCGACCCGCCGACCGTCCCGCTCGACGCGATGGGCCAGGGCGTGCCTTACGCCACCTATGGCTTCGCGGCGCAGATCGCCTCGCTCGATGTCGATCTCGATCTCGGCACGATCAGGCTGAACCGCATCGTCGCCGCCCATGACGTCGGCCGTGCGATCAACCCGATGCTGGTCGAGGGCCAGATCCATGGCGGCATCGCCCAGGGCATCGGGCTGGCGCTGATGGAGGAATACCTCCCCGGCCGCACCGAAAACCTGCACGACTACCTGATCCCGACCGCCGGCGACGTGCCGCCGATCGACATCATCCTGGTCGAGGATCCCGAGCCGCTCGGCCCCTCCGGTGCCAAGGGCATCGGCGAACCGGCGCTGGTGCCGACCGCGCCCGCGATCCTCGGCGCGATCCGCCATGCCACCGGCGTCACCCCGCGCCAGGTGCCCGTGCTGCCGCACCGGCTCTGGGAGTTGCTGCGCGCCAAGGAGGGTCGCTCGTGAACGAGATCAACCCGATGACGACGCAGGAGAGCGTGCTCGCTGAGCGCTCGCGCAAATTCGGCGTCGCCGAGGGCGATGAGGGCATCGTCCGCTGCGACGCCTGCCCGGTGCTCTGCCGGATCAGGCCGGGCCGAGCAGGCGCCTGCTCGCGCTATGCCAACGAGAACGGGCTCCTGATCCGCACAGACCCGGTCGTGCTGCTGGCGGAGGCGGTCGAGGGCGGCGAGCCCCTCGTCGCCTTCACGGAGCCCGCACAGGACTGGGACGGCTCGATCCTCCCCGCCGAGCGTGTCTTCGTCACCGGCATCGGCTCCGGCACGACCTATCCCGACTACAAGCCCGCCCCCTTCATCGTCTCGTCGCAGCATGAGGGCGTCGACACGGTGACCGTGGTGACCGAAGGCATCTTCTCCTATTGCGGCCTCAAGGTGAAGATCGACACCGACCGCCATCTCGGCCCGGAGACCGCGGCGATCCGCGTCAACGGCGAGCAGGTCGGCCATGTCACCACCGCCGAATACGGCTCGCAGATGCTCTCCATCGGCGGCGTGCGCCATCTCACCGGTGGCTCCAAGAAGGAGGGCAACACCACCTGCGAGACGATGCTGAAGCTCGGCAATGGCGAGGCGGTCGAACTCACCATCGATGGCGGCCATGGCGTCGTCGTCCAGGCCGGCCAGGCGCCGATCGTCGACGGCAAGCCCGAGACGCGCATGCGCGTCGGCTGCGGCTCGGCCACGATCGGCATCTTCGCCAAGCAGTGGCAGGGCCATGTCGACGAGGTCATCGTCGTCGACGACCACATCACCGGCGTGCTGACCGAGCATCAGGCCGGCCGCGTGCTCGACATGAAGCCGGCCGGCATCCGCGTCCGCGGCCGCAAATCGACGCCCGGCCGCTACTTCCAGGTCGCGCAGCCCGGGCTGGGCTGGGGCGGCACCGACATCACCGACCCGCTCTCGATCATCCAGAAGATCGACCCGGGCACCGCCTGGCCCGGCATGCGGCTACTGATGACCTCGACCACCGGCGAGGACTCGCTCTACTGCATCCTCGACGAGAACCTCCTGCCGGTGGAGGCGGAGATGCCGGCCGCCGTGCGCCAGGTCGTCGAGCGCATCGGCGAGAACTGCGAGCCGTCGCTCTGCAGCGTGATGTTCGTCGCCGGCGCCGGCGGCTCGCTGCGGGCCGGCGTCACCGAGAACCCGATCCTGCTCACCCGTTCCGTCCAGGGTGGCACGACGCGCGTCACCATGGGCGGCGCGCCGGTCTATGTCTGGCCCGGCGGCGGCATCACCGTCATGGTCGATGTGCTGCGCATGCCGAAGAACGCCTTCGGCTATGTCCCGACGCCCGCCATCGTCGCGCCGATCGAGTTCACCTTGCCGCGCGAGCTCTATCTCGCCTGCGGCGGCCATGCCGAGGAGATCGTTCCGGTCGAGGAGGTCCTGCGCGCCCATGGCGGCCAGGCCCGGATCGAGGGTGGCGCGGCCGAGAACCCCTGGCCGCTGCGGCGGGGCTGACATGCCCCTTCATTGCGAGCACAGCGAAGCAATCCAGTTTCGTCGGGCTCTACGTTCCCACTGGATTGCTTCGCTGTGCTCGCAATGACGGGTAAGGACGTCGGATGACATCCCACCGCGTCGCCCGGCTGCCGGGCAACCGCCTGCATCTGCAGGAGGGCCCGAGCGATCTCGTCATCGCGGCCTTCGGCCGGCCCGCAGAGATCGAGCGCGCCTATGGCGCCGCCGAGGCCGCCTTCGACGGCCTGCTGGCCGAGCTCGCCAGCGAACTGGCGGTCCTGCGCCAGCCGCTCGGGCCGCAACCGCCGCCGCTGGCCGGCGCGACGGCCAGGCGCATGGCGCGCGCCTGCTGGTTCTTTCGCGAGCAGTTCATCACTCCGATGGCCGCCGTCGCCGGGGCCGTCGCCGACGCTGTGCTGGGCGCGATGGCGCACGCCGTCCCCGGCCTCGAGCGCGCCTATGTCAACAATGGCGGCGACATCGCCATGCTGGTCACGCCGGGCCATCCGCTGGACATCGGCGTCGTGCCGTCGCTGGCGCGTGCCCGCCCCGAAGGCTTTATCCGAATCGAGGCCCCCTCGCCCACCGCCCGATACCTCTGCGGCATCGCCACCAGCGGCTGGCGGGGACGCTCCTTCTCGCGCGGCATCGCCGATGCCGTGACCGTGCTCGCCCGCAGCGCGGCCGAGGCCGATGCGGCCGCGACCGTCATCGCCAATGCAGTCGATGTGGCTGAGGCCGCCATCATCCGCCGCCCCGCCTGCACGCTCGACCCCGACAGCGACCTCCGCGACCTGCCCGTCACCGTCGAGGTCGGGCCCCTGTCGGCGGACGCGGTCGCCGCGGCGCTCGAAGCGGGCGTGCGGATGGCGGAGGCGCTGCGGCGCGACGGGCTGATCGAGGGCGCGCTGCTGGCGCTGGCCGACGAGTGGCGCAGTGTCGGGGGATTGGACAGGCAGATCAGTCAGGGGTGAAACGCGAGGTCATCCCGGGCGAAGCGAAGCGAAGACCCGGGATCCCGGATCGGCGCGGCTTCGCCGCTTGTCCGGGATGACCAGGGAGAATCGGAACGGGCGCGTCAGACCGACAGATACTGCGCCCGCACCGCCTCGTCGGCCTTCAGCTCGTCCATCGTGCCGGTGAAGCGGATGATGCCCTTTTCGATGATCGCGGCGCGGTCGGCGACATTGCCGGCGAAATGCAGGTTCTGCTCCGAGATCAGCACGGTCAGCCCCTCGCTCTTCAGCGCCAGGATGGTCTTGGCCATCTCCTCGACGATGACCGGGGCAAGCCCCTCCGACGGCTCGTCGAGCAGAACGAGCCGGGGATTGCCCATCAGCGTGCGCGCGATGGTGAGCATCTGCTGCTCGCCGCCCGACATCGCCCCGCCCGGCCGGTCGCGCATGCGCCCGAGATTGGGAAACAGCGCAAACAGCCGCTCCGGCGTCCAGTGCGGCGCGTCCGCCCGCGCCGGGCGCTGCGCCACCGAAAGGTTCTCCATCACGGTCAGCTCGGAGAAGACGCGCCGGTCCTCCGGCACATAGCCGATGCCCATGCGGGCGATCTCGAAGGGCTCGCGCCCGTCGACCCGCTGGCCCTCGAAGCTGACGCTGCCGCCGGCGGGCGGGACGAGCCCCATCACTGCTTTCATCGTCGTCGATTTACCGGCGCCGTTGCGGCCCATCAGGGCCAGAACCTCACCGCGCTGCATCGAAAAGCTCACGCCCTGCAGGATATGGGCGCGGCCGTAAAAGGCGTCGAGCCCAGTGATCTCGAGCATCGCGCTCATCTCAATGCCCTCCCGAGGTCGCACCGGAGCCGAGATAGACGGCGCGGACATTCGGGTCCTGGCGCACCTCCTGCGCCGTCCCATGAGCGATCAGCCGGCCGCGATCGAGCACGATGACGCTGTCGGAATGGGTGAAGACGACATCCATGTCGTGCTCGGTGAAGAGCACGGCGATGCCCGTGGCGGTGGCGATGCCCGCCGTCAGCGCCATCAGCTCGATGCGCTCGCGCGGCGCCATGCCGGCCGTTGGCTCGTCCATCAGCAGGAGCCGCGGCCGATTAGCGAGCGCGACGGCGAGCTCGACGCGCTTGAGGTCGCCATAGGCCAGCACGCCGCAGGCGCGCTCGGCCTGCTCGAGCATGCCGACCTGCGCGAGCAGGCCGTCCGCCTCGTCGCGATGGCGGTCGCGGGCGCGACCGAAGGGGCTCCAGATCCCGCCGGCATGCGAGATCAGCGCCATCTGCACGTTCTCGCGCACCGTCATCGAGGTGAAGGTCGCGGTGATCTGGAAGGTGCGGCCGACCCCCATGCGCCAGACATGGCGCGGCTTCAGCCCCGTGATCGCGCGGCCGGCCAGCAGCACCTCCCCGCCATCGGGCCGCAGCTGGCCGTTGAGCATGTTGAAGCAGGTCGTCTTGCCGGCCCCGTTGGGGCCGATCAGCGCCAGCATCGTGCCGGGCAGCACCGAGAAGGAGACGCCGTCGACCGCGCGCACGCCGCCGAAGGATTTGGCGAGGTCGCGCACGACAAGGACCGGCTCGCTGGCGGCGACGGCACTCGCCACGTCGGCAGGGGCGAGAGCGGTCATCGCGCAGCCTCCGCCAGCCGGGTCGTTGGCGCCGGCTCGGGCCCCGCTCGGCGCTCCCGCAGAGCGAGGATCGTGCCGACGAGCCCGCGCGGGAAGAGCACGACGAGCAGCACGATCGACAGCCCCAGCGCGAAGCGCCAGTACATCGTCGCCTTCATCAGCTGCTCGTGCAGTCCGGCATAGACGAAGGCGCCGACGATCGGGCCCGACACCGTCTGCACGCCGCCGAGCAGCACCATCAGCAGCGCATCGACCGAGCGCGGGATCGCCATATAGGTCGGGAAGACCGAGCCCTTGAAGAAGGCGAAGAGCGCGCCCGCAATCCCGGCGCAGAAGGCGGCCACCGCGAAGGCGACCCACTGGATGCGCACCACGTCGAGGCCGATCGCCTCCGCCCGCAGCGCGTTGTCGCGCCCCGCCCGCAGGCCGTAGCCGAAGGGCGAGAAGATGGTCAGCCGCAGCGCCAGCACCGCCGCCGCGCAGATCACCAGCGTCAGATAGTAATAGACCGTCTTTGAGGCCGCCCAAGCCGAGGGCCAGACGCCGAGGATGCCGTTGTCGCCCCCGGTGAGATCGACCGACTGGAAGGCCGTCGCCCAGGCGATCTGCGCGAAGGCGAGCGTCAGCATGGCGAGATAGACCCCCGACAGACGCACGCAGAACCAGCCGAAGACAACGCCTGCGATCCCTGCCAGGAAGGGGGCGAGCAGCAGCGCCGGCTCCATCGGGGCGCCGAGCCATTTCACGGTCAGCGCCGCGCCATAGGCGCCGAGCCCGAAATAGGCCGCATGCCCGAAGGAGGCCATGCCGCCCGGCCCCATCATGAAGTGCAGCGAGGCGGCAAACAGCGCGAAGATCACCAGTTCTGTCAGCGTCACCAGCATGTGGTCGGGCGTGACCAGCGGCGCCAGCGCCAGGATCAGGAGGCCGATCAGCGCGGCGAGCTTGGTCGTGCCGTCGGCCGGGCGCAGCAGCGGCTCTGCCGGACCGTGGCCGCGGCTGTGGCCGACGGGCGCCTTGCCCATCAGCCCATAGGGCTTGACCACCAGCACCACCGCCATGACGAGGAAGACCAGCACCAGCGTGATCTTGGGGAAGATCAGGATGCCGAAGGCGTGCAGGATGCCGATCAGCACGGCGGCGAGATAGGCGCCGGTGACGCTGCCGAGCCCGCCGACGACGACCACGACGAAGGCCTCCGAGATCATCGCGAGGTCCATGTGCAGCGTCACCGCCTCGCGCGGCAGCTGCAGCGCGCCACCCAAGCCGGCCAGCATCGAACCGAAGGCGAAGACCGAGGTGAAGAGCAGGCGCTGGTTGACGCCGAGCGCGCCGACCATCTCGCGGTCCTGCGTCGCGGCCCGCACCAGCGTGCCCCAGCGCGTCTTCTGGAACAGAAGCCAGAGGATCAGCAGCACGATGGGTCCGACCGCGATCAGGAACAGCTCATAGGTCGGAAAGCGGTTGCCGAAGATCACGACGAAGCTCTTGAAGCCGGGCGCACGCGGGCCGATCTTGTCCTCCGCCCCCCAGATCGCCAGCGCCACGTCCTGCAGCATCAGCACGACGCCGAAGGTCGCGAGCAGCTGGAACAGCTCCGGCGCCTGGTAGATCCGGCGCAGGATCAGCACCTCAATGACGACGCCGATAAGTCCGGTCAGCGCCGCCGCCGCCAGCACGCCGCCCCAGAAGCCGAGCGCCTCCGCCGGTCCGAAGCGCCCGACCAGCGTCCAGGCCAGATAGGCGCCGAGCATGTAAAGCGAGCCATGGGCGAAGTTCACGATCCGTGTCACGCCGAAGATGATCGACAGCCCCGACGCCACGAGGAACAGCGAGGAGGCCGAGGCCAGGCCGTTCAGCGTCTGGGTGAGGATGAGGTCGATCATTCTGGCTATCCCGGAGACCAAACTGCGCCGTCATCCCGGGCGCCCCGCAGCGGCGACCCGGGATCCATGCCGGAACGGTTCAGGAACGGATCCCGGATCGGCGCGGCTCGCGCCGATCCGGGATGACCGCGGTTCAAGACTGAAGGTGCAGCTCACCCCGCCGGGCGGAGAGTCTTCACCACATCGTCACTGGGCAGGTATTTCGCGCCGTCGGCATAGCGCCAATCGACCATCGTGCCCTTGCCGTCCTTCAGCGCAGTCTTGCCGACGAAGGCGCCGAGCGTCGACTGATGGTCGATGGCGCGGTACTCGGCCTGGCCGAAGGCGGAGGGGAACTTCAGCCCCTTGAGCGCGTCGACCAGCTTCTCGGTGTCGGTCGAGCCGGCCTTGGTCAGGGCGGCCGCGATCGAGTTCATCGTGTCGAAGCCGACGACCGAGCCGAGCCGCGGGTAGTCGTTGAACTTCTTGACGTAAGCCTCACGGAACTTGAGGTGTTCGGGCGTCTTGATGTCGGCCTGCGGATAGCCGGTGACAATCCAGCCGACAGGCGCCTCGGCGCCGAGCGGATCGAGATATTCCGGCTCGCCGGTCAGCATAGAGACCACGGTGCGGCCCTCGAACAGCCCGCGGGTATTGCCCTGACGGACGAAGTTGGTCAGGTCGCCGCCGAAGGTGACGTTGAAGATCGCGTCGGGCTTGGAAGCTTCCAGCGCCTGCACAGTGGCACCGGCATCAATGCGGCCCAGCGCCGGGAACTGCTCGGCGACAAATTCGACGTCGGGCTTGGCCTTCTTGAGCAATTCCTTGAACCACTTCACGGCCGACTGGCCGTATTCGTAGTTCGGCGCCACGACGGCCCATTTCTTGGCCGGGAGCTTCGCAGCCTCCTCGACCAGCATCGCCGCCTGCATATAGGTCGAGGGGCGCAGCCGGAAGGTGTAGCGGTTGCCCTTGGCCCAGACGAGCGCATCGGACAGCGGCTCGGAGGCGACGTAGAGCCGCTTGTTCTGGTTGGCGAAATCCGCGATCGCGAGGCCGACATTGGAGAGGAAGCCGCCCGAAAGCAGATCGACCTTCTCGGCATTGATCAGATCGCCGGCATGGCGCACGGCGTCCTCGGGCTTGCCGCCATCGTCGCGGAAGATCGTCTCGATCTTGCGACCGAGCGCGCCGCCAGCGGCATTGACCTGCTCGAGAGCCAGCTCCCAGCCCTGGCGATAGGGCTTCAGGAAGGCGGGCTGGGCGGTGTAGCTGTTGATCTCGCCGACCTTGATCGGTCCGGACCCTTGCGCCCTGACAAGGGCGGGGGCGGCGAGGATGGCGGCGCCGGCGGAGGCGCCAGCCAGAAGACTGCGGCGGTCGATCGTCATGCCTGTTCCCCATGTCTGGCCCGGTGGCGGAAGCCCCAGCGCTCTTCGACAGATGTCGCATGCCGACGAAACCGCGTCAGCCGCGAATTCATTTGTATGCCTACGAATTTGAAGAGGCCCAAACTGGCTGTCAACGGCGAAAAAACGGCAGGCGCTGGACAGGGCGCAGGCAGGATGCGGCGTCGACGACGAGCCTCACCGGCGCCATGGCGGCTCCGGATGATCGGACCGCACAGGGCCGCCTCGATCGGGCCTGCCCAAAAATTAGGACAACGATGCTGCCCTTTTCCTCTTGTGGGGGTGGGCGTCGTTTCCTATGTACGACGCACCGCAGCAGCGATGCTGCGTCGCCCTCCTTGGGCGTTTCCTCCCTAGACTTGGGCTGCGCTCACGCGCGGCCCTTTTTTCTTTCCGGGCCGGAAACGGCGAGGCCGTCGCGGGCGCGGCCAGAGACACGTCCGGCTACGCCTGTCGCTCAGCGCGAGAACTTCACCGGCACGGAAAGCGAGATGCTGCCCCCGCCCAGTCCCTCGGGCGGCGCGGGCACGGGGCTCGCCCGGCGAATCATCGCCACCGCCTCCTCGTCCAGCAACGCATCGCCCGACGCGCCGACCAGACGCGCCGAGAGCACGCGCCCGGCCCGGTCGATGCTGAAGGCGACCTGGACGGTGCCTGGATTCGCGCCACCCGGAAACCGCTTGAAGCGGTTGAGATGCGCGACGAGCGTGCCGCGCCAGTTCGCCCGCGAGGCGGCCGAGGCGGTCGCAGCGCCTTCGGCCGGTGCGGCGGCGGTCGGCGCGACCGGCGCCAGCGCGCGCGGCTGTGCGGTGGTGCGCTCCGCCGGCGGTTTCTCGGGGTTGATTGGCTTGCGACGCTCCACGACCTTCTTCGGAGGCGGCTTGCGTTCGGCGGTCTTCGGTCGGGCGGGAGGCGGTGGCGGCGGAGGCGGCGCCAGCACGGCTGCGGCATCGGGCAGCGGCGGCAGTTCCGGGATCTTGATCTCGGGCTCCGGTTGGACCACCGGCTCCGGCGGCGGCTCGACCGGCGGCGGTTCGACGACCGGCTCGGGCGGCGGGGGCTGCGGTTCGGGCTGAGCCTCGACCATCTCCGGGCCGGGCGCGACATCTTGCGCCGGGGCTTCGGGCGCGACCGGCAGTGGCGCGAGTTCGATCATCACCGCGGCCGGCGGCGCGCCCATGGCGGCTTCGGCCCGCTGCCATGTCACCAGCATCCAGCCGGCGACGCCATGCGCGCCGACGACGACGGCGATCGCCAGCGACCAGCGCAGCAGCGATGGCCCCAGCCGCGCGGCGAAGCCGGAGGAGCGGCCGGTCAGCATCCCCTGCCCGCTCATGGCTTCGGGCCTCCCGCAGCCGCGGCCTGCCCGGTATCCTCAAGCCCGACGAGGCCGATCTTGAGGTAGCCGGCCTGCCGCAACAGGTTCATCACCTCCATCAGCTCGCGATAGGCCACGCCGCCATCGGCGCGCAGGAAGATGCGCTGCTCGCGGTCGCCGCCGGTCCGCTGGTCTAGCGTCGGGCCCAGGCCCTCGCGTGCGATCCCGTCATTGCCGAGCGCGAGGCTGAGATCGCCCTTCACCGTCAGGAAGATCGGCGTCTCGGGCCGCGGCTGAGGCTGCGCGTTCGAAACCGGCAGGTCGACCGCGACATCGACCGTCGAGAGCGGCGCCGCGACCATGAAGATGATCAGCAGCACCAGGATGACGTCGATGAACGGCGTCACGTTGATGTCGCTGACCTCGCCGAGATCGCCGTCCTGCGCGTCCTTCAGGGAAACGCCCATGACTCACTCCGCCGGAACGCGCGCGAGGGCCGGTGCCGGCTGGTGCGCCCCGGCCATCGCATGCAGGGCGGCGCGGCCGGCGGCGGAGGCCTGCCGGCGGTGCCGCTCCAGATCGCGCGAGAGGTGCTGCAGGATCTCGCCCGACGCATCCGACAGCGTCGCGCGATAACCCATGATGGCGCGTGCGAAGACGTTGTAGATTATCACGGCCGGGATCGCCGCGACGAGCCCGATCGCCGTCGCCAGCAGCGCCTCGGCGATGCCGGGCGCGACCACGGCAAGATTGGTCGTCTTCGCCTGGCTAATGCCGATGAACGAGTTCATGATGCCCCAGACGGTGCCGAACAGGCCGACGAAGGGCGCCGTCGAGCCGATCGTGGCGAGCAGGCCGGTGCCGCGCGCCATCGCCCGCCCGGCCCGGGCCTCGATGCGCGACAGCGCGATGGCGACTCGCTCTTTGATCCCTTCCTCGCCGAGATCAGCCGAGCGCTGCGTCTCCTCGAGCGCGGCGCCCAGGAGGGTGGCGACCGGACCGCGCAGGCGACCCTTACGACCCGCCCCGCCCTCGGCCGCCTCGGCGAGGCTGTCCGCGTCCTCGAGTCGGCGCAGCGCCCGCCGCGCCGCCGCCTTGGCGGAGGCGAGTTCGAGCGCCTTGGCGAGCCAGATCGTCCAGGTCACCACCGAGGCGAAGGCCAACCCGACCATCACCGCCTTCACGACGATGTCCGCCGCCATGAACATGCCCCAGGGCGAGAGGTCATGTGGCAGGGCCGGAGCGACGGCCGTCGCGGGAGCCGGAGCCGGCACGGCCTGGATCTCCGTAGGAGGCAGAGGCTGGACGACCGGTGCGGCCGGATGCGCCGCGCTTGGCGGCGCGATGCCGAAGACTGGCGGTGCCGGCGGCAGTGCCGTGGTGGGCGCAACAGCCGGGGCCGGCGCGCCGGGTGCCGTCTGCGCTGCAAGCGGAAGGGCGACGCAGACCGCAGCCACCAGAACAAGTGCGATCAGTTGCGGAAGCGCGCGCCGGCCGGCGAGTGCCTGGCGCAGAGACTGGGAGGACGACACCGCCTTCTCCTTGGAATAATTCAAAAAAACGTTTGCATTCAATGAGATGCGCGTGGCGCTACGCCTCCCTCATGCGCTTGCGCATGTCAAGGCGAGCCAGGGCGGGAGGGGGCATGGCAAGGAAAAACGGCAAGGGTCGGTGGTCCCGGGACACCGGGCCGGCTTCGGCGCGAGCAAGTGCGCAGCGGTCGCTGCGGCCGATCGCCGCCGGGCGCCTAGTCGAGCAGTTCGCGGATGCGCACCGCCAGTTCCATCGCGCTGTAGGGCTTCTTCAGCCAGCTCGCCTCGGCGGCGAGTTCGCGCACGGCGACACTGGGCTCGGCGAAGCCCGAGGTCATGATGATCTTGAGACCGGGCCGGAGCTTGCGCGCCTCGCGGGCCAGTTCGTCGCCCGACATGCCGCCCGGCATGACGATGTCGGTGAACAGCAGCGCCACCTCCGGATGCGCGCCGAGGACGGCGAGCGCCTCGGCGGCCGTCTCGGCCTGGAGCACGCGATAGGTCATGTCCTCGAGCCGTGCGACGGCGACGCGGCGGACGCGGGCGTCGTCCTCGACGACGAGGATCGTCTCGCTGCCGCCGGGCAGCCCCGAGGGCGGCAGATGGCCATCCGCAGATACCGGCTCGGCCTGGGGCGCCACCATGCTGGCCGCCGGCAGGAACAACCGCACGCTCGTGCCCTGCCCCACCTCGCTGTAGATCTGGACATGGCCGCCCGACTGCTTGGTGAAGCCGTAGACCATGCTCAGCCCCAGCCCCGTCCCGGCCCCGACGCCCTTGGTGGTGAAGAAGGGCTCGAAAGCACGTTGGCGCACCTCGGCCGGCATGCCCGCGCCGGTATCTGTCACCGAAATCAGCACATAGCTGCCGGTGCGAACCTCGGGATACATGCTGGCGTAATCGGCATCGAGCTTCGCGGCGGAAACTTCGACCGTCAGCCGCCCGCCGCGAGGCATGGCGTCGCGCGCATTTAGCGCGAGATTGAGCAGCGCGTTCTGCAGCTGCGACGCGTCTACAAGGGCCGCGCCCGGCGCGCCCGAGACGATGGTGCGCAGCTCGATCGTCTCGCCGAGCGCCCGGCGCAGCAGGTCCGAGAAGCGCGAGACGAGTTGGCCGACATCGGCGAGCTTGGCGTTGAGCGGCTGCTTGCGGCCGAAGGCGAGCAGCTGGGCCGTGAGCTTGGCCCCGTCCTCGGCCGCACCTTGCGCTTCGCGCAGCAGGGCCCGCGCCCGGTCGTCGGTCAGCCGCCGCTCGATCATTTCGAGATTGCCGCTGACGACCGTCAGGAGGTTGTTGAAGTCATGCGCGATGCCGCCGGTGAGCTGGCCGACCGCTTCCATCTTGTGGGCCTGGCGCAGTTCCTCCTCGATGCGGTGGCGGCTGGTCAGGTCGCGGATGAAGCCGGTGAAGATGCGCCGGCCGGCGGCACGGGCCTCGCCGATGGCCAGCTCCATCGGAAAATGCGTGCCGTCCTTCTTCTGCCCCGTGACGACACGACCATAGCCGATGATGCGGCGTTCGCCTGTCTCGAGATAGCGCTCCATGTAGCCGTCATGGGAGCCGCGGTCGGGTTCGGGCATCAGCATCTTGACGTTGTGCCCGATCACCTCACCCGTCTTGAAGCCGAAGAGACGCTCCGCCGCCGCGCTGAAGGAGGTGATCGTCCCGCTCTCGTCGATCACGACCATGGCTTCCGGCACGGTGTCGAGGATCGAGCGCAGATGCGCCTCGCGTGCGACTAGATGCGCCTGCATGGTGCGCAGATCGCTGACATCGACATTGGTCTCGACGATGGCGGGCTCGGAGCCCGCCTCAGCGCCCGCGACCACCCAGCGGCTCGCGACGGAAACGGGCGTGCCATCCTTGCGTCGCTGCGTCAGTTCACCGGTCCAGACGCCCTCCTGCTTCAAATGGGCGACAATGTCGGCGAAGGGCTCGGGAAAGGCCGTCTCGAGCAGGTCATGGGCGACGCGGCCCAGCGCCTCGTCGCGGCTCCAGCCATAGAGGGCCTCGGAGCCGCTGGTCCAGCGCGTGACGACACCGTCGAATCCGTGGACGATGAGGTTGGCGCTGTCGAGGACATGGGCGATTTCGTCCAGCGTGGACGGGCTGGTGACGGTCGCCGGCATGCGCTCCCTCGATGGTCTCGTCAGTTCGGCCAGACCGCCTGCTGGATGCTGCGGCCGCCAAGGGCGTCTTTATCCCCGGCATCGGCCTCGCCCGCAAGCATCGCGAGCTTGCCGAGCTTGCGCACCACCATCGCATGCCGGCTGCTGGGCGCGATGACGCCGCAATTGGTCAGGCGCGTCATCGTCCGCGACACCGTCTCGATCGTCAGCCCGAGATAGTCGGCCATGTCGAGGCGCGTCATCGGGATCTCGATCACCGGCTGGCGCTCGTCGCCGCCGAGGCGGCGCGCGATCAGCAGCAGGAAGCTGGCGACGCGCTCCTCGGCGCTCTTGCGGGCGAGCAGCACCATCTGGTCCTGGGCCGCCGCCATCTCGTCGCAGAGGCAGGCAAAGAGCTGCGGCCGCAGCTCCGGCGAACGGTTAATCTCCTCCTGGAAGCGGCCATGCTCGTAGCGGCGCAGCTTCGTCCGGGTGATCGCCTCGGCGGTATAGAGATACTGGTCCTTCAGCGAGACGCCGAGCAGGTCGCCGGGATAGAGGAAGCCGGTGATGACGCGGCGGCCGTCGCTGAGGATGCGGAAGATGCGCAGCGCGCCCTCCACCACCTCGAAGACATGGCGGGCCTCGTCGCCCTCCCAGAACACGGCCGTGCCGGGCTCGAAGGTTTCGACCGGCTGGCCGCCGAAGAGGCTGTTCAGGCTAACCGGCTGGCTCGGGACCGTCGCGAATCGCCTGACAGCTCCGTGCGGCTGTGACATGGTGGCTTGCGAGAGCATCGGCGCGTCATCCTCTTGTGATCGACGAGCCGAATTGAAACGATCCCGGTAACGCCGGAACGCCGCGACGGTGACGCTTCGTGCGAAGATGTGACGGTTTGTAACAGCCGCGATCGTGGGAGAACCGACCTGCCTGCCATGCCCGAGTTGCCCGGCCGTAGCGAACAGATCCTGGTGGTGGATGACGATGTCCGCATCAGGCAGATGCTGACCACCTATTTCGAGGACGAAGGCTACCGTGTGACGGCTGTCGCAGACGGCGCCGCTATGCGCGAGGCGCTGCAGCGCCAGTCGGTGGACATCATCCTGCTCGATCTCGTCCTGCCCGGCGGCGAGGACGGGCTGATGCTAGCGCGCGAGGTCCGCGCCCGCTCTGACACGCCGATCATCATGCTCACCGGCCGCGACGACGTGGTCGACCGCATCGTCGGCCTCGAGGTCGGCGCCGACGACTACATCGCCAAGCCCTTCCACCTGCGCGAGGTCCTGGCCCGGCTGCGCACCGTGCTGCGCCGGCGCCAGCCTGCCGCCCCGGCCAGGGCCGAGCCGGATGATGCGATCCACTTCGACGGCTGGCGGCTCGATCTCGCGCGCCGCCAACTCGTCACCGCCGAGGGCACCGAGATCGTGCTGACCACCGGCGAGTTCGACATGCTGGCTGCCCTCGCCCGCGCACCCGGGCGCGTGCTCTCGCGCGATGTGCTGATGGACCTGACCCATGGCCGCAGCCTGGAGGCCTTCGACCGCACCATCGACGCCCAGATCGCGCGGCTGCGCAAGAAGATCGAGCCCGATCCCAGCCGGCCGACCTTGATCAAGTCGGTCCGCGGCGTCGGCTATGTCTTCACGGGCAAGCCCTGAGCCACGGGCCAGGGCGGTTCCGCCATCGGCGACGGATCGAGGATCAGCGCGACGCCGCCGCCGATCCGCCGCGGCACCTCCATCCGTGTGAAGGAGCGCGCCGCGGCGCCGGTGCGGATGCGCACGGCGGCGCAGTCGAGCCGGCCCGCCAGCGCACAGAGATCCTCCACCATCGCCGAGGTGACGCCCGGCTCGTCGGCCGCGCTCGCGACGACGAAGACGGGCACGTCGAGAATCGCGCCATGGACGGCATGGCGAGCCTGCCGGCACAGGCACAGGCCCTTGACGTGACCGCGCGGATTCGTGGCCACGCGCAGGTCCCGCCGCGCCCCGGCCACACCGCCGGGGGTATCGCAATAGGCCCGCCAGCTCTCGATGTCGGGCGGCGGGCTCACCGCCTCCACCAGCAGATAGGCGGCATCGACCTGCTCGGGCTTCATCCCGGCGATGGTATAGGCTGCCTGCATGGCGAGGTTCCTTTCCCCGCTGTCGCCGTTGGCCGGATTCATGCCGCCGCGCGCTCGTCTCCCGGCGCCGCGCCCGCGATCGGCAGCGAGAGATCGAGCACGATCCGCCCCTCGATCTCGCCACGCCGCAGCCGGTCGAAGGCCGCGTTGATGTCGCTCAGCGGCACGGTCGCGATCTTCGCACGCACCTTGCCCTCGGCGGCGAAGGCGATGGCCTCGTCGAGATCGCGGCGGGTGCCGACGATCGAGCCGCGCAGCGTGATCCGCTTCAGCACGACGTCGAAGATCGGCGTCGGGAACTCGCCCGGCGGCAGCCCGACCAGCGCGACCGTGCCCTTGCGCCGGACCATCCGCACCGACTGGGCGAAGGCCGGCGGCGAGACGGCCGTGACGAGGACGCCATGGGCGCCGCCGCCCGTCGCCGCCAGAACCTCCTCGACGGCGGTAGCCGAACGCGCATCGATCGCGACATCGGCACCGGTCTGACGGGCGAGATCGAGCTTCTCCGCCGCGATGTCGAGCGCGACGACCTTGAGCCCCATCGCCTTGGCGTACTGGATCGCGACCTGCCCGAGCCCGCCGATCCCCGAGATCGCGACCCATTCGCCGGGCCGCGCCTCGGTTTCCTTCAGGCCCTTATAGGTGGTGACACCGGCGCAGAGGATCGGCGCCATCGCCGCGAAATCAACTCCGGCCGGCAGCCGTGCCGCGAAGGCCGCCGAGGCGATGGCATATTCGGCGAAGCCGCCATTGCAGCTGTAGCCGGTGTTGTGCTGGTGCTCGCAGAGCGTCTCCCAGCCCGTCTCGCAGTATTCGCAGCGCAGACAGGAATCGTGCAGCCAGGCGATGCCGACCGCATCGCCCAGCTTGAAATCGGTGACGCCCGGCCCGAGCGCCGCGACCGTCCCGGCGACCTCGTGGCCGGGAATGAAAGGCGGCACCGGCTTCACCGGCCAGTCGCCCTCGGCGGCGTGGAGATCGGTATGGCAGACGCCGCAGGCGCGAACCTTGACCAGGAGCTCGCCCGGCCCCGGGACCGGGATCGGCAGATCCATGATCTCGAGCGGCCGGCCGAGCGCCCGCACCACCGCAGCCTTCATCGTCGTCGCCATGGCACGCTCCCTCTTTGAGCCGCCATTCTAGGGCGCCCGCGGGCGACAGCCTTGACGGAGATCAAGCCGCACCGGGCCGGGCGGCGGCATCGACGATTTCGCAGGCGCGGCGGCAGACCGTCTCGGCATCCGCCTCGGCGGAGACACGGGTCCAGTCCCTGACGGCTTCGGCCTGTGCGAGCTGGGTGCGCACCACCGCCGCCGTGGCGTCGGACGGATCGCCGCGGCGCGCTTCGACACGCGCCATAAGGGTCTGGGGCTGCGCTTCCAGCCAGATGCCTTGAAAGGGCACCTGCGCGGTCTGGGCGGCTTGCGCAATGCGCTCCCGATCCGGCGCGCGATCGAACACCGCCTCGACGACAACACCGTGCCCGCCCTTCAGGATCGCCGCCGCCCGACTGGCCTGCTCGGCATAGACCGCCTCGGACACGGCCGACCGGTAGGCGTCTGGCGGCAGCCGCGCCTCGGCCACCACGCCGAAGCGCCGCTTGCGGATGCGGTCGCTCGCGAGCACCCGCGCGCCGGGCGGTGGCCCGACGCGGTCGGCCAGGGCGGCGGCGACCGTCGATTTGCCGGAGCCCGACAGCCCGCCGACCGCCACGAGGCGGATGACGGGCGGCGCGAGGCATCGGCCGGCCAGAGCGAGATAGGCCCGCGCCTCGGCGATGACCGTCGCATCGGCCCCGGCCTGGACGGCGAGCACATGCGCCCGGACGGACGCCCTCACCGCCATGAAGAAGGGCAGCAGCGAAAGGCCGCCCTCATCGCCCGTTTCGTCGAGATAGCGGTTCATCAGCCGGTTCGCGAGGCTGGCCAGGCCGCGATGCCAGAGATCCATCAGGACGAAGGCGAGATCATAGAGGACGTCGGTGGTCGCCAGATCCTCATCGAATTCGAGCGCGTCGAACAGGGTCGGCTGGCCATCGAGCAGGCAGATGTTGCGCAGATGCAGATCGCCATGGCAGCGGCGGATGCGCCCCTCCCGCCCCCGCCGGTCGAGAAGCCTGCGGTGGCGCACCAGCGCGGCCTCGCAGGCGGCGTTCAGCGCCACGACATCGTCCGCCGGCAGCCGGTCGGTCAGGGCGAATCCCTTGGCGTTGATCGCCAGCACGGCCGCCATCGTCTCGGCTCCGCCGCGCCGCTCATCGATGTGGGCACCGGCATGGAAGGCGGCGATCCGCTGCGCGAGCGTCGTGATCAGGGCCGGCGTCAGCCGCCCCTCGGTGGCTATGCGGTCGAACAGGGCGTCGTCGCCGAAGCGACCCATCTCGACCACCGCCTCGACCAGCACGCCCGCGCCGTCCAGTGCGAGTTCGCCATCGGCCTCGCGTGTCACCCGCCGCACCCGGCGATAGAGCGCGGGCGCCGTGCGGCGGTTGAGCCACAGCTCGCGCTCGCAGGCAGCGAGGCGTTTCTCCGACGTCGAGAAGTCGAGATAGGGCAACCTCACCGGCCGCTTCAGCTTGAACGCGGTCTTGCCCGCCAGCAGGATGACGGAGATATGGGTCGTCACGATGCGGGCGTCCTGTCGCCTCGTGCCGGCCGCCTCGGCCAGCAGGGCGAGGATCGGTTCAAGCCCGCAGCCTGTCATCGCCGTCTCCCGCTTCCCCTCCATCGTCGCCGGCCCGCCCTCGCATCGCGTTGCGCTGGATCAAGAGCAAGCGGGAGAACGTTGGCCGGTTCGACCGCTGGGCCCGCCTGCGCTAGACCATCGGCGGGGCCGACGTTGCCTTCATGCCCCGCCCGAGCCTGCCAAGCGAGAGAGACCCGCATCATGACGAAAGAATTTGCCGGCAAACATGTCGTGGTGATGGGCGGCAGCCGCGGTATCGGCCGCTCCATCGCCCTCGGTTTCGCCGCCGGCGGCGCCGCCGTCTCGATCTGCGCCCGCACGCCGGGGCCGCTCGAGGCGACACGGCGCGAGATCGAGGCGCACGGCGTCACCGCCCATGCCGCCGCGCTCGACCTCGCCCAGGCCGAGGCGATCCAGGCCTATGTGCCCCAGGCCGTCGCAGCGCTGGGCGGGCTCGACATTCTCGTCAACAACGCCTCGGGATTCGGCCATTCCGATGACGAGGCGGGCTGGGAGGCCTCGCTCGGCATCGACATGATGGCGGTGGTCCGCGGCAGCCATGCCGCCATCCCGCATCTGAAGCCCGGCTCCTCGATCGTGAACATCTCCTCGATCTCGGGCCTGCGCGCCAGCGCCCGATCGGCGCCCTATGGCGCCGTCAAGGCGGCGGTGATGCACTACACCGCCAGCCAGGCGAAGATGCTGGCACGGCAGGGCATCCGGGTGAACTGCGTCGCGCCGGGCTCGATCGAGTTCCCCGGCGGCACCTGGGAGGAGCGCAGGACCTCCAACCCGGACCTCTACAACAGCACGCTCGCGACCATCCCTTTCGGCCGGATGGGCCGGCCCGAGGAGATCGCGCAGGTCGTGCTCTTCCTCGCCTCCGACAAGGCGAGCTGGGTGACCGGGCAGAGCATCGTCGTCGATGGCGGCCAGCTCGTCGGCCCCTGAGACGCCGCGGAGCGCCCCTCCCCTTAGCCGTGGCCGTGGCCGGCGCTGCCGGCGACCGCCACGGGCGGCACGCGCGGCTCCCCCCGGAGCCGGGTTTCCAGCTTCTGGAGCACGACGAAGACCGAGGGCACGACCACCACGGTCAGCAGCGTCGAGCCGATCATGCCGGTCAGCGTGGCGAAGCCGATCGATTTCTGGGCGTTGGCGCCGGCCCCGCTCGCCAGCACCAGCGGCACCAGCCCGAGGATGAAGGCGAGCGAGGTCATCACGATCGGCCGCAGCCGCAGCCGCGCCGCCTCGATCGCCGCCTCCGCCAGCGGCATCGCCTGCTTCAGATGCAGGTCGCGGGCGAAGCCGACGATCAGGATCGCGTTCTTGGCCGAGAGCGCGATCAGCAGCACGAGCCCGATCTGCGTATAGAGATTGCTGGAGAGCCCGAGCGCCAGCATCGCGCCCGCCGTCCCCAGAAGCGCCAGCGGCACCGAGAGGATGATGCCGAGCGGCGCGATCCAGCTCTCATACTGGCCGGCGAGCACGAGATAGACCAGCAGCAGACTGAGCGCGTAGACGACGAAGACCTGCCCCGCCAGTTCCCGCTCCTGATAGGACAGGGCCGACCACTCGTAGCCGGTGCCGGGCGGCAGAATCTGGCGCGCGATCTCGGCCAGGATGTCGAGCCCCTCGCCCGAGCTGACGTCGCGGTTGGGCGCGCCGATCAGCGTCGCCGCCGGGTAGAGGTTGTGGAAGCTGATCAGGGACGGACCGATACCGGGACGGATGTCGGCGATGGCGCCGAGCGGCACCATCTCCCCGCTCTTGGCCCGCAGCTTCAGCGTCCGCAGCCCCTCGGCCTCCATCCGCGCCTCGGCCTGCGCCTGGACGAAGACCTGGAAGACGCGGCCGCCCTTGCTGAACTGCCCGACATAGGCCGAGCCGACATAGGCGCCGAGTGCATCGGTGGCGGCGCCGAAGGAGATGCCCAGGGCCTCGGCCTTGGTGCGGTCGATCGCCAGTTCCACCTGCGGCGCCTGGGCGCTGAAGGTGTTGCGCGCCGCCTGGAAGCGGTTCTGCGCGCGGGCGCGCTCGGCGATCGCGTCGGCGAGGCGCTGGAGCTTGGCGTAGTCGAAGCTGCCGTCGCGCAGCTCGACCTTCATGGTGAAGCCCGAGGCGTTGCCGATGCCCTGGATCGGCGGCGGCGGCAGCACCAGCGCCGCGCCGTCCTCGAGATCGGCCATCGCCCGGTTGAGCGCACCATAGAGGCCAAGCAGGTCCTCGCCCTTCCGGCGCAGTTTCCAGTCGGTCAGCATCACATAGGCGACGCCGGCATTGGCGAGGCTGGCATTGTCGTTGAGGGCCGAGAGGCCGGCGATGGCGATGACCTTGTCCACGCCCGGCACGGCGCGCGCCCGTTTGGTGACCTCGTCGAGGGCGGCCGTCGTGCGCGACAGCGAGGCCCCGTCCGGCAGTTGCACCGAGACCAGCATGTAGCCCTGGTCCTCGACCGGCAGGAAGGAGGTCGGGATGCGGCTCAGCGCATAGACGGACGCTCCGACGAGCAGCAGCGTCACCGTGAAAACCATCCCGCTGCGCGCCACGAGCCGGCGCACCAGCCGCACATAGGCGCGCTCGCAGGCGCCATAGCCGCGCTCGAACATCCGGTAGATCCAGGCGCGCTGCGCGACGGGCCTGGGCGCCCGCAGCCAGAGCGCGCATTGCGCGGGCTTCAGCGTGACCGCGTTGACGGCGCTGATCAGCGCAGTGGCGGCGATCACCAGGGCGAATTGCTGGTAGATCTCGCCGCTCAGCCCCGGCAGGAAGGCGGCCGGCAGGAACACCGCCATCAAAACGAGGGTGATGCCCATGATCGGGCCGATCAGCTCCTCCATCGCCCGCACCGTCGCGTCATGCGGGCTCAGGCCCCGCTCCATGTGATGGGCGGCGCCCTCGACCACGACGATGGCGTCGTCGACGACGATCCCGATGGCGAGCACGACCGCCAGCAGCGTCGAGATGTTGACGGTGAAGCCGAGCGCCGCCATCGCCGCGAAGGCGCCGATGATCGTCACCGGCACGGTCGTGGCCGGGACCAGCGTCGCGCGCCAGTCCTGCAGGAAGATCAGGATCACCAGCAACACCAGCACCGCCGCCTCGACCAGCGTCTTGTAGACCGCGCCCAGCGAGGCCTCGACGAAGCGGGTTGTGTCGAAGGGCACGCTCCAGCCCATCCCTTCCGGAAAGCGCGCCGAGAGCGCGGTCATCCGCGTCTGCACGAGCTTCGCCACCTCGAGCGCGTTCGCCTCCGGCAGCTGGAAGATGGCGAGCCCGGCCGAGGGCTGGCCGTTCAGCCGGAAATCCTGGCCATAGGCCTGGGCGCCGAGCTCGACGCGGGCGACGTCGCGCAGGCGGGTGATGCGGTTGCCGTCGGCCCGCACGATGATCGCCTCGAAGGCCTCGACCTCGTCGAGCCGGCCGGGCGTCAGCAGCGTCGTCTGGAAGGCCTGGTCGCCGGCGGTCGGCGCCATGCCGAGCTGACCGGAGGCGACCGAGCGATTCTGCTGGTTGACGGCATTGACGATGTCGGAGGGCAGCAGCCCGCGCAGCTGCATCTTCTGCGGATCGAGCCAGATCCGCATGGCATATTGCCCGGCGCCGAAGACGTTGACGGCGCCGACACCCGGCAGCCGCGCGATCTCGTCGAGCAGGTTCAGCGTCGCGAAATTCGACAGGAACAGGCTGTCATGGCCCGCGCGATCGGAGGTGAGCGCGACGATCTGGAGGATCGCGGTCGAGCGCTTGTTGGTCTGCACCCCTTGCGTCTGGACGACGGAGGGCAGCTGCGGCAGCGCCGCGGCGACGCGGTTTTGCACCAGGATCTGCGCCTTGTCGGCATCGGTGCCGATCGCGAAAGTCACCGTCAGCGTGTAGAGCCCGTCGCTGGTGCTGGTCGAGGACATGTAGATCATGCCTTCGACGCCATTGACTTTCTGCTCGATCGGCAGCGCGACCTCGCGCGCGATCACCGCGGCACTGGCGCCGGGATAGCGCGCCGTGACCTGCACCGTCGGCGGCACGACATTGGGATATTGCGCGACCGGCAGCCGCAGCAGCGCCACCAGCCCGAGGATGACGGTGAGCACCGCGATGACATTGGCCAGGACCGGCCGCTCGATAAAGAATTTCGCCATCAGCGCGCCGCCTTCGCGACATCGGTGACGGGACGCACCCGGCTGCCGGGAATGGCGTTCTGCATCAGGCCGACGACGACGCGGTCGCCCGCCGACAGCCCGGAGCGGATGACGCGCAGGCCGCCCTCACTGGCCTCGCCGATCTCGACCGCGCGCTGCTCGACGCGCTCCTGCCCGTTGACGACCAGCACATAACGCCCGGTCTGGCTGGCGCCGAGCGCCGCCTCCGGCACCAGCAGGGATGGCACGTCCTTCTGCAGCGGCAGCCGCACGCGGACATAGAGCCCCGGCAGCAGCACGCCCTTCGGATTCGGCACGGAGGCCCGCACCGCCAGCGTGCCGCTGCCCATGTCGAGTTCCGGCGCGACATAATCGAGCTGGCCGGCATGCGGATAGCCGGCATCGGTGTCGAGCCCGATCTCGACCGGAACGCTGCCGAGCCCGGCCAGCGTCAGGCCGCGCTGGCGCATCGCCTCGCGGATCCGCAGCACGGTCTGCTCGTCGAGCGAGAAGCGTACCTTGATCGGATCGCTCTGGACGATTGAGGCCAGCAGCGTCGGCCCGCCGACGCCGACCAGCGCCCCCTGATCGACGAGATGGGCGGAGACGGTGCCGTCGAACGGCGCCTTGACCTCGGTATAGGCCAGGTTGAGCTGCGCCTGTGCCACCTGGGCGGCGGCCTGCTCGCGGGCCGCGGCGGTCGAATCGCGCCGGCTCTGGGCGTTGTCGAGCGCGGCTTCCGAGGCGGCCTGGCGCAGCGCGAGCTGCTTCTGGCGGGCAAGATCGGCCTCGGCCTGGACCAGCAGCGCCTTCTGCTGGGCCTCGGCTGCCTCGGCGAGTTGAAGGCTGAGCCGGTAATTGTCGGGCTCGATCACGAAGAGCACGTCGCCCTGCTTCACGGAAGCGCCGTCGCGGTAGCGGATTTCGCTCAGCGTGCCCGAAACCCGCGCCACAAGATCGACCCGCTTCGCCGCGGCGGTCTGGCCCGTCAGCTCCAGATAGCGCGTCACCGGCCGCGCGACCGGCGCGGCGACGCGGACCTCGGCGGGTGGTGGTGCCGAGGCCGCCGGCTTCTCGTTGCAGCCGGCGAGCAGGGCGGCGAGGGACAGCAGCGCCGGCATCGCGAGCCGCGGCCCGATCGGCGAAGGGACGGTCATCGCGAAGCTCCCAAAGGTGGGCCGGGAATGAGGGCGTCGCCGAGCAGCGTCACGGAGCGGCCCAGCGTCTCGAAGCGCTCGTTCAGGGTCGAGCCGCCAGCCTTGGTCGCGCCGGCCCCGCCGGCGATCGCTCGCCCGATCGCGGCGATGGTGGTGCCGTCGCCGAAGGCCTTGTTGTGGTTGCGGCCGATCCCGCCCGCGACCTCGGAGAGGTCGTGCGCCTCGATCCCCAGCGCGCGGAACTGGCCGAGATCGGTGTTGGCGCCGGCCCGGATCTTGCCGCCGAACAGCCGCCGCGACAGGTCGAGCGCATAATCGTCGCGCGAGGCGTAGAGCACAATGCGGGCGGCGAGCGGCCGCAGCCGTGCGATCTGCGTGCGGAACACGTCCATGTCGATGTCGGGCGCGGCCATCACGATGGTGCCGAGCCGCCCCAGCGTCTTCGCGTCGCCCGCGATCGCGAGCTGCCGCAGCGTCTCCATCGTCAGCCAGTTGCCCATCGAATGGGCGAAGATGTCGATCCCCTCGATGCCGGGATCGCGCGCCAGCCGCGCTAGCAGATCGGCCATCACGTCCCGGCTGAAATTGGCGGAATCCTTGTCGTAGCCGTAGTCGCGGATCTCTCCCCGCGAAGGCCAGCTGAACAGGATCGGCAGGCCGGGATAGTGCGTGTCGTCGACGATCTGGGCGAGGCGCACGACCGCCTCGTCGAACTGCGTGTTGTAGCCATGGGTGAAGACCAGCGCCCGGCGCCGCGTCTTCAACTCGCTGCGGGCGAGACCGGCAAACGCCGCAGCGTCGAGTTCGCGCGCGGCGACGAGCGCGATGTGCTTGTCGGGGTCGGGGCTATCGGCATCGGTCGGAACCGATCCGGCCGCCCGCCCCTTCGGCAGCGACAGGGTGAGGCTGGCATAGCGGGCCGTGTCGCCGCGCTCGCCCGAGAAGAGATGGCCGCTCGCCCCGTCGGCCCTGTCCCGCGTCGTCACCGCCAGGACGGTGCGGGTCTTGGCCTCGGCCGGCGGCTTCGCCACCGGCACCAGCAGCCCGCGGCCCGGGCCGGCGCAGCCCCCTGCCGCCAGCGCCACGAGCGCGATTCCCGTCACAGCCAACTGGCCTAGCTTGCATCGCATCGGCATCCCCCCGCCGCCGTCGATCCCCGCCGGCGCCGCTCAGCCGCCCCGCGCCTCGACGACCTTGCGGCAGTCGTTCGAGAGCTTCGCTTTGTTGTCCTTCAGGCAGGCGTTCATTGGCTGCGGCTGGCCAATGAAGGAGGCGCAGAGCTTCTGCGCATCCGAACGGCAGGCCATCTGTTCCGCACGGGTCGGCGCCGACTGGGCACCCGCGAGGCCGGTGCCCGCGAGCAGCAGCGCGCAGGCGAGCAAGGTCGATGTCTTCATGGAAAAGGCCCTCTCGGCTGGGAAGGTGACCCGGCGATCGGCGATCCTCGGGCCTGTTCAGCATGGCCCGGCGCCCCCGCGTCGCCCATGCCATGTTCATGGGTGTCCCAAGGGCGGGATATCAGCCGGCAGCGGCCGGGCTCGGCGCCGTCGCCGCGGCCGGAGCAGCGGCGCTCGACAGGTCGTCCGTCGCGATCGCGACCTCGCGCAGCAGCCCCGCCACGGCGAGTTCGTCGATCGTCTCCTCGATCAGGCGGCGGATGAGGGGCCGGGCGCGCTCCGCCGCCGCGGCGCCGATGCTGAAGGTGAAGACGAGCGAGCCGCGCGCGTCCTGTTCCGGCTCCTCACCCGGCCCGGGCGCGTTAAGCTTGACGGCGATGTCGCCGACGATCGCCTGCCGGATCGCCGGCTCGCTGCGCAGCGCCGCCGCGGCCTGGCGGGTGAACAGGACGATGCCGTCTCGGTCCGGCGTCCGGTCGAGCGCGACGCTGACGCTCATCCGCATCAGCTTGCGGCTGTGATTGGTGACGGCGCCGAGTTCGCCGAGCGGGATCGTGTGCAGCCGCCCATCCTCCTCGCGCAGCCTCACGCTGCGCAGGTTGATCTGCTCGACCGTGCCCCGCCGCGAGCCGACCTCGACGGATTCGCCGATGCGGAAGACGTCGTCGACGATGTGGAAGACGCCGGAAACGACGTCCTTCACCAGCGCCTGCGAGCCGAAGCTGATCGCCAGACCGACGATGCCGGCGCCGGCCATCAGCGGCGTGATGTCGACGCCGAGCGCCGACAGCGCCACCAGCGAGAACACGACGCAGATCAGCGTGATCGTGGTGGCGCGCAGGATCGGCAGCACGGTCGACAGCCGCGCCAGGCGCGCGTCGCGCTCTTGCAGCGTCCCCTCGCCTTCCCCAGGCATCAGCGCGGCTTCCGTCCAGACATGGACGATCGCCGCGCCGGTCGCGCCCAGCACGAAGAGAAGCGAGGCGAAGCTCAGGCGGTAGCCGAACAGCCGCCCACTCTCCGCCGGCAGCCAGCCGAAGGCGCCGACGATCCAGAATTCGAGCCCGATGCGCAGGATCGTGACCAGGGCGATGCTGTCGATCAGCACGCGCAGCACGAAGAGCCGCCGCATCTCGGCCGGCTGGCGCGAATCGCGGATGCTCACCGCGATCGCCCGGTCGAGCGAGAGGGCCACCAGGAGCACGACCATCGTGCCGACCGCGCCGTGAAAGAGCGCGAAGCCACCGTCGACCCAGCCCCAGAGCCAGAAGGCGAAGGCCAGCAGGCTGAGGGTGATCGCGACGAAGCGCGGCGCGGCGCCGGTGCCATGGCGCCCGAGCGAGGCAAAGAGCTGCACCGCCCCGGCCGTCAGCAGGGCAGCGACGAGGCAGGAGATGAGCTTGGCGGACTCTGTGCTCAGGCCCGCGCGCTGGGCCGCCGCCAGCAGGACGATGTGCAGATGCGCCAGCGCGAAGAGCACGGCGAAGCGGCGCACCGCCTTGCGCGCTCCGGCATCGTCCACCCGCGCCAGGCGGAAGCGACGGAGTTGGGGCTGGAACAGGATGAGCAGCAGCGTCAGCCCCATCAGCCAGCGCACCAGCGCGATCACCATGTCGCGCGGCAGCAGCTCGCTGCCGGGCAGGATGCCGAGCCCGCGCACAAGGAGCACCCGCCCCGTGATCGCCGCCGCCAGCAGCGCCAGCACCTCCAGCCCGGCAAGCCCGGCCATGCCGGCGAGGGCACTGCGCGCGGCCCCGGCCCGGCGGCGCGGGCCGGCGAGCATCAGGCGGGTCCCGAGATAGGCGAGGACGACCGCCGCGCAGACGGCCAGCGTCTGCGCCAAGGCGAGCGGCGCATCCGGCAGGGCGCGCGCCACCACCCCGCCCACCTCGCCGGGCAGCCGCGGCGCCGTCGTCAATGCCGAGACGAACTCGCGGTCGGCCAGTTCGACGAGTCGGCGCAGCGCGTCCAGAGGCCCTATGCCGCTGCCTTCCCCCTGAACCGGGGCCGCGATCGCCTGAGCCGCTGCTTCTCCCGACATGCGCCCTCCCCCGCGCGGCCGCGGGGCTTTTCGCCCCTGCGCCGCCACGCTCGACCAGAGCCCCTCGGCGGCGCCCCGGCCACCCCATCTTCATGGGATGTCGCCGGCAGGGGCAACCGGCCAGATTGGGATGTGTCGCGATGCCTGGCCGGTCGGTCAGGACGCGGACGCGAGGATGGCGGAGGACACAACCCATGGGTCGCATTCAAGGAATCACGCGCGCCGCGCTCGGTCTGGCGGCACTCTCCGCGCTGGCCGCGCTGGAGCCGGCGCCGGCGCAGGCGGCGGTCGTCTACTGCAAGACGGTCGGCGTGCCCAAGGGCTGCGTGGCCCGCCCGGGCGCCCCGGTCGTTGTCGGTGCCCCGGCAGCTCGGGCAGCGGTGGCGACGCCCTATCGCGGCGTTGGGGCCGGCGCGCGCGGCGTCGGCGTGCGGCCCGGCACGCCCGCCAACCGCGGCGGCCCGGTCAACCGCGTCGGGCGCCGCTGAAACGGCTCAGCCGCCCGTTTCCAGATCGGCGAAGCGGGCCGGCAGGTCGAGCGTCACGCGCGTCCCCTCCGGACCCGAGACGATCTCCAGCAGCGCGCCGCAGCGTTCGGCGCGCCGCTTCATGTTGGCGAGGCCGCGCCCGGGCGGACCGGCATCGCCCCCGCCCAATCCGGCGAAGCCACGGCCGTCATCGGCCACGGTGATGCGGCCATGCTCGCCCGCTTCGCCCATCAGTGTCTCGATGCTGACGCGGATCGTGCCGGCCCCCGCATGCTTCACGGCATTTGTGACCGCCTCGTCGAGCAGGCGCAGGACTTGGATGACGTGGCCCGGCCGCAATTCCGGATGAACGGGCAATCCCTGTGGAGTCAGCACCGTCCAGTCGAGCGCGATCCGGTGGGCGCTGAGCTGCGACGCGATCCGCTCCCGCCACGCTCCGAGCGCCAGCATGAGATCGCCGCCGATGTCGTCCATCGCGTCGATCACCAGCCGCAGATCCCGCAATGCCGCCCGGGCCGCCTCGCCGATCGGCGCACCGCCGCTGCGCTGGCGCTCGCTCAGGGCGACGATGCTGACGAGCTGGCCGCCGAGACCGTCATGCAGGTCGCGCATCAGCCGGGTGCGCTCGTTCGAGAGCGCCATCGCCCGGGCCCGCTCCTCCTCGCGGGCCAGCGTCGCGCGCAGCTTGTCCTCGGCTTCGCGGACGAGTCCGACCATGCGCGAGGCGAAGCCGTCGACCTGATTCAGGGCGCGGGCAAAGCGCCAGGTGAGGCCGATGCCGATGGCGATCACCATGGCCGAGTAGGAGATGCGCGAGAAGAAGATCCGCCGGTCCGACGCGACATCGAGAATCGAGAAGATGTCAAAGGCCCAGAAGAACAGGACCACCGTCACCGCGCTCCCGAGCAGGAGGGTGATCATGTCGCGCCGCCGCAGGAAAACGAGTGCGATGATCACCGCCGTCGACACGAGACAGAACATGACGGTGAACGGCCCAAGCAGGAGATAGAGTCTGCGAACCGGCACGGGACCAGCCAACAGGCCCACGACGGTGATGATCAGCCCCGGTAGGAACAGCAGTGCTGCGGCCCGCGGCAGCTTGAGCCCCAGGAAAAGAACGAAGAACACCACAGCGAAGGCGCTCTCGAGCGGTGCCGATGCGATCAGCACGGCATTGAGCCCGCCATAAAGCGATTGGCCGCTCGGCGCGGAAATGAAGGTCTGAGTCACGCCGAGCGCCATCGAGGCGGCGAGCGCTCCATATTCGGGCTCGTGCCGCCGCATCAGCCACATCATGCCGAGGATGACGGCCAGGATGCTCTGCCAGGCTGCCAGAACCACGGGCAGCGTCTCGAAGAGCAGCACCCGCCGCTCATAGGCCGGCCGCAGCGCTGCGTCCGGGCCGACATAGACCCGGTCGAGGAAACCGGTCAGCGGCCCCCAGACGAGGAGGCGAACCGTCAGCTCATTGGGGCCGGGTCGCAGCAACACGGAGGGGACGACCGCGATCGCCGGCGTGCTGCGGTCCGGCCGGTTGGCCGAGGGCGTGCGGCGGCTGTCGAGGATCTCGACGCCGTTGACGGCGACCACGACCCCGTTGGTGAAGCGGGGCAGCATCACCGCCCAGGCCTCTCTCGCCGGGGCCGCGGGAGGTCCCCCGAAGCTCAGCCGGAACAGCGGCGGATCGTCCATGGTGTAGCGGGTGTCGAGGTGATGCGGCAGCGTCACGGCCCGGCCGGCCGGCTCCAGCCGCGCCTGCGACAGGCCGTAGCGTTCCGGTGGCTCGGGCGCCGGCAGCGTGGCGAGCAGGAGGCAGAGCCCGACGATCAGCGCCTGCAGCGCCAGATAGCCTGTCAGCCAGAGCGCGATCCGCGGCGCGCCCATCGGCGCCGCCGGCGCCTCGGGCGCCTCCCGGCCGGTCGCCGCCTCGGTCACAGCCGGATCAGACCCTGCTGCAACGCCTCGAACACCGCCTCGCCGCGGGTGTTGACCTCGAGCTTGCGGTAGATGTTCTTGATGTGCCCGGGCACCGTCTGGCGCGACAGGCCGAGATGGCCGGCGATGTCGGCATAGCTGAAGCCCTTGGCGATGCCCCAGAGGATGTCGATCTCGCGCGGCGTCAGCCTGGCCGTGTTGAGGGCATTGGGCGCGGGCGCGGCGGAAGGCTGCGTCTGGGTGCGGCGCACGATGAAGCGCGCGATCGAGGCCGAGATCGGCGAATGGCCCGCGACGAGGTCGCGCACCGTCGCCGCGATGTCGGTCGGAACGGCGTCCTTGAGCAGATAGCCGGTCGCGCCCTGGCGGATCGCCGCGATGACGCTCTCCTCGTCGCCGAGAATCGAGATCACCATGATCTCGGTGTCGGGGTGGCGCTGTCGCGTCTCGCGGATCAGCTCGAGGCCGTGCCCATCGGGAAGTTGCAGATCGGTGAGCAGCACGCGCGGCGCGCACTCCGCCAGGCTCGCCCGCGCCTCGCCAAGAGTCGCGGCGGCGGTGACGGCGAACTCCTGCCCGGCGCCGAGCGCGTCCTGCAGGCGCCAGCGCGTCGGCGCGTCGTCCTCGACCAGCAGCACCGAGATCATGCGCCGGCTCGCTCCCCTCGCCGGGCGGTCCGCCGACGCCCCCTGCGAAGCAGCCCCCGTCCGGTTACTCTAGCGGCGCGCCGTTTCGCGCGACAGCCCATGTTCATGGGGCGAGCGGTCGGGCCTTGGCACAGTCGTTCCCCGGCCCCTCCCCAGCCAAAACTTGCCGATCGGCAAAGCCTGCGCCAGGGAACCTTCCGCCGGAAGCGTCAATCGCAATGGCTAGGCGGCGTCCGGCATGTGCTGCAGCAGCTTGTCGAGCGTGATCGGATAGTTGCGGACGCGCACGCCTGTGGCATTGTAAATGGCGTTGGCGACAGCCGCGCCGACCCCGCAGATGCCGAGTTCGCCGACGCCCTTGGCCTTCATTGGCGAGGACATCGGATCGACCTCGTCGAGAAAGATCACGTCCTGATGCGGGATGTCGGCATGAACCGGCACCTCATAGCCGGCGAGGTCGTGATTGACGAAGAAGCCACGGCGCTTGTCGACCGCAAGCTCCTCCATCAGCGCCGCTCCTGCGCCCATCGTCATGGCGCCGATGACCTGGCTGCGGGCCGTCTTCGGATTCAGGATCCGCCCCGCTGCGCAGACCGCCAGCATCCGCCGAATACGGGTCTCCGCGGTGTAGGCGTCGACGCCCACCTCGACGAAATGCGCCCCGAAGGTCGATTGCTGATGCGTCTCGTCGAGTTCGCCGAACTCGATCGTGTCCTCGCCGCTGAGCGGCCCGCCTTCCGCCGCGCTGGCCAGCGACAGGCTGCGATTGCCGACCTTCACCGTACCGTCGGCAAAGACCGCCTCGGCCGAGTTGATCCCGAGATTCTGCGCCACGGCCTCGCGCAGCTTGATGCAGGCCGCATAGACGCCCGCCGTCGAGCTGTTGCCGCCCCATTGGCCGCCGGACCCGGCGGAAACGGGAAAGGTCGAATCGCCGAGCTTGACCACGACACGGTCGAGACCGACGCCGAGCATCTCGGCCGCGGTCTGGCCGATGATGGTGTAGCTGCCGGTGCCGATATCGGTCATGTCGGTCTCGACCGTGACGATGCCGTTCGCGTCGAGGCGGACGCGCGCACCGGACTTCATCACGATGTTGTTGCGGAAGGCGGAGGCGACGCCCATGCCGATCATCCAGTTGCCCTCGCGCCTGTCTCCCGGCCGCGCCGAGCGACGCGACCAGCCGAAGCGCTCGGCCCCCACCCGAAAGCATTCGTCGAGGCGGCGCATCGAGAACGGGCGCTCCGGCTTCTCGGGATCGACCTGGGTGTCGTTGAGCACCCGGAAGGCGATCGGATCGAGCCCGAGCTTTTCGGCCATCTCGTCCATCGCCATTTCCAGCGCCATCAGCCCCGGAGCTTCGCCCGGAGCGCGCATGGCGTTGCCCTCCGGCAGGTCGAGCTCGGCGAGGCGCATCGCGGTCATGCGATGGGCCCCGGCATAGAGCAACCTCGTCTGCTGCACCGCGACCTCCGGTCCGCCACCCGGCTGGTCGCCGGACCAGCTCTCATGGCCGATCGCGGTGATCTTGCCGTCGCGGGTCGCGCCGATGCGGATGCGCTGGATCGTGGCCGGGCGGTGCGTCGTGTTGTTGACGATCAGCGGCCGCGACAGCGCGACCTTGACCGGCCGCTTTGCCAGCCGCGCGCCGAGCGCCGCCAGCAGCACGTCGGAGCGCAGGAAGAGCTTGCCGCCGAACCCGCCGCCGATGAAGGGCGAGACGATGCGAATCCTGTCCTCGGGGATGCCGAGTGTGGTCGCCATGTCGGTCACGCCCCAGGCGACCATCTGGTTGGAGGTCCAGAGCGTCAGCCGCTCGCCCTCCCAGGCCGCGAGCGTGGCATGCGGCTCCATCATCGCGTGGCTCTCGTCGGGCGTCGTATAGGTTGCGTCGAGCGTCACCGGCGCCTGCGCGAAGGCGCCCGCGAAATCGCCGACCTGCGTGTCGTCGAGGCTGGGATCGTCGCCCTCGGGCTTGGCGGCCCCGTCTTTCGCCTCCGCGAGGTCGAAAGCACCTTCGGCCGTCTCGTAGCTCACCTTGACCAGGGCTCCCGCCGCGCGCGCCTGCTCGAAGCTCTCGGCGATGACCAGCGCCACGGCCTGGTGATAATGGGCGACCTCGGGGCCGGCGAGCAGCGGCGCGGTGTTGCGCTTGCCCTTCTTGAGCGGTCCGGCCTCCTTGGCCGTCAGCACGGCGATCACGCCCGGCGCCCGGCGCGCGGCCTCCGTGTCCATCGCGGTGATCCGGCCCTTGGCGATGGCGGCACCGATCACATGGCCATAGGCCTGGTTCGGCACGACATCGTGCTGCTCATAGGCATAGCGCGCCGTGCCGGTCACCTTCCGTGTCCCGTCGATGCGATCATGGGGATGCCCGACGACCTTCAGCCGGTCGATCGGGTTCTCGGTGGCAGGCTTGTCGAACTTCATGGCTTCAGCCCCTCGCCTGGGTCAGCACCGCCGCGAGCGTGCGCTCGACCAGCGGCAGCTTGAATGCGTTCTCATGGGTCGGCTTCGCGTCGGCGAGCAGCGCCGCCGTGGTCGCCTTCGCCCCGCGCGGCAGTTCGGCTTCCGCCGCCTCCACGCGCCAGGGCTTGGGCGCAACGCCGCCTACGGCCACGCGCCCGCTGCCGTCCCGCTGCACGATCGCGGCGACCGAGATCAGCGCGAAGGCGTAGGAGGCCCGGTCGCGCACCTTGCGATAGATCTGCACCCCGCCGACCGGCTTCGGCAACGTCACGGCGGTGATGAGTTCGCCTGGCTCCAGAACGGTCTCGACATGCGGCGTATCGCCAGGCAGCCGGTGCAGATCGGCGACCGGCACGGAGCGGGTCGAGCGATCCGGCTTCACCGTCTCGACCTGCGCGTCCAGAACCCGCATCGCCACGGCCATGTCGGAGGGATGCGTCGCGATGCAGGCGTCACTGGTCCCCACGACGCCGAGCTGGCGCGTGAAGCCGCCGATCGCCGAGCAGCCGCTGCCGGGCTCGCGCTTGTTGCAGGGCTGGGCTGTGTCGTAGAAATAGGGGCAGCGCGTCCGCTGCAGCAGGTTTCCAGCCGTGGTTGCGCGGTTGCGCAATTGGCCGGACGCTCCCGCCAGCAGCGCCCGCGACAGCACGCCGTAGTCGCGCCTCACCCGCTCATCGGCTGCCAGGGCCGTGTTGCGCACCAGCGCGCCGATCCGCAACCCGCCCTCCGGCGTCGGCTCGATGGTGTCGAGGCCGAGTCCGTTGACGTCGATCAGATGGTCCGGCGTCTCGATCTGAAGCTTCATCAGGTCAAGCAGATTGGTGCCGCCCGCAATGAAGCGCGCGTGAGGCTTGCTCGCAGCTGCGGTCGCGGCCTCGGCCGGCGACGTCGCCTTCTCGTAGCTGAAGGCCTTCATGCCCGCCTCCCCGCCACGTCGGTCATGGCCTCGACGATGTTGGAATAGGCGCCACAACGGCAGATGTTGCCGCTCATGCGTTCGCGGATCTCGAGTTCCGTCACGGCCGGCGCCGCGGTCAGGTCGGTGGTGACATGGCTCGGGATACCGGCCTTGATCTCGTCGAGCACGGCGACGCCGGAGCAGATCTGCCCGGGCGTGCAATAGCCGCACTGGAACCCGTCATGTTTCACGAAGGCGGCCTGCATCGGGTGCAGCGCATCGACGCTGCCGAGCCCCTCGATCGTGGTGACCTCGGCGCCCTGGTTCATGATCGCGAGCGTCAGGCAGGAATTGATCCGCTGCCCGTCGACGATCACCGTGCAGGCACCGCACTGGCCATGGTCGCAGCCCTTCTTGGTGCCGGTCAGCTTCAACTGCTCCCGCAGCAGGTCCAGCAGGGTCGTGCGCGTATCGACGGAAAGAGAGCGCTGCTCGCCGTTGACCCGCAGCGACACCGCGGCGGTAACGGGCTCTCCACGCGGAGCGGGTTGCGCCCGCGTCGGCCCGGTCGTCGCGGGGAGTGCCGCGCAGGCGCCGGCCACGACCATGAGGTCGCGCCTGTTCAATGTGATGTCTCCCGGAGTGGGCATATCCGGCTCCAATGTCGGTCAAGAACGGTGGGAAGGGTCTGACGGCGGTGTCGTTCGCGAAGGTGAACCACCGAGATCGCGGCTGGTTCATTGTGTTGCGTCGCTGCGCCGCACACGAGTTCGTCAGAGCGCACGCCTCACCCGACGCAGGAACCGGTTTGGGCGTCGCCCTCCTGCACCGCCGCCGTCCGAGAGGCTGCCAGCCGCTTCGCCGACCGCAAGCCGACGCCAAGCCACCGGCCGCCGCTGCCCGGCGCGCTCGACAACAGCATGGGCGTATGCCCTGCGGGAGTATCGCGAGCGTCGGGAGGTCTGCATCTTGCAGGAGCAGCACCGCACCCCACGCTGATTCGGACGTTAGATCGCCATGACCCCAGGACGGATCCGCATCGCGGTCGATATCGGCGGCACCTTCACGGATCTGGAATTCTACGACGAAGCGAGCGGCGAGACCCACAGCTTCAAGGCCGCCACAACGCCCGACGACCCGTCGCGGGGGTTGATGGATGCGATTCATGGGGCTGCGTCGCGCTGGGGCTTTGCGCTCTCCGATGTCGCCTTCCTGATGCATGGCACGACGATCGCCACGAATGCGGTGCTGACGCGCAACCTGCCCGAAGGCGCGCTGATCACGACGGCCGGCTTCGAGGACGTGCTCGAGATCGGCCGTCACGCCCGCAAGGAGATCTACCGCCTCAAGCCCGAGCCGCCGGCCGTGCTGGTGCCGCGGCGGCGGCGCTTCGGCGTGGTCGAGCGGATCGGGCCCGCCGGCGAGGTGCTGACCGCTCTCGACGAGGCCAGCGTCGAGGCGGCGATCGACCGCGTCGCGGCCTCGGGCGCGAGCGTCTGCGCCATCGCGCTGCTCAACGGCTTCACCAACCCCGCCCATGAGATCGCGATCCGCAACCGGCTGCTGGCGCGGCTGCCGGATCTGGCGGTGTCCTGCTCTCATGAGGTCTCGCCGGAGATTCGCGAGTTCGAGCGGACCTCGACGACGGTCCTGAACGCGCTGCTGATCCCGGTGGTGCGACGTTATATCGACGCGCTGCTGGCGCGCATCGCGGCCGAGGGGCTGACCGCGCCGCTCTATCTCGTGCAGTCCAATGGCGGGGCGACCACGCCGCGCGCGGCCGGCGAGGCGCCGGTCAAGCTCCTGCTCTCGGGCCCGTCCGGCGGCGTGCTGGCGGCCGAGGGCGTCGCGCGCCAGCTCGGTTTCCCCAATGTCGTGGGCGTCGACATGGGCGGCACGAGTTACGACGTCGCCGTCATCCGCGAGGGCCGCCGAGCCGTCGTCGCGCAGGGCGACATCGATGGCCTGCCGGTGCGCGTGCCCATGGTCGACATGCGCACCATCGGGGCCGGGGGTGGCTCGATCGCCTCGCTCGACGCGTCAGGCCGCCTCCAGGTCGGGCCGCGCAGCGCCGGCGCGAGGCCGGGCCCGGTCTGCTATGGCCGCGGCGGCACCGAGCCGACCGTCACCGACGTCAACCTGATCCTCGGTCGGCTCGACCCCGTGACCTTCCTCGGCGGCGAATTCGCGCTCGATCTCGACGGGGCCCGCGCGGCGCTGGACACTCGCATCGCCGGCCCGCTCGGGCTCGACCGCGACCGCGCGGCAGCCGGCATCCTCGCCGTCGTCGTCGCCAAGCTCGCCGGGGCGATCAAGCTGTCGCTGTTCGAGCGCGGGCTCGATCCGCGCGACTTCGCGCTGATGTCCTTCGGCGGGGCCGGCGGACTCCATGCCGTCGAGGTCGCCGAGGAACTCGGCATGACCACGGTGATCTTCCCGAAGGACCCCTCGACCTTCTCGGCCCATGGCATCCTGCAATCCGACATCGTCCACGATCTCGCGCGAACCCGCGTGCTGCAGCTGAAGGCCGGCGCCGCGCCGGCTTTCGCCGCGCTTGCCGGCGAGCTGTTGCGCGAGGGCGAGGCGCTTCTGGCGGCAGACGGCTTGCCCATGGAGCAGCGCCGTCTCGAACTCGCGGCCGATCTGCGCTATCGCGGCCAGGCCTTCGAGCTTCTGGTGCCGCTGGACGAGGTCCCGCAGGACGACGCCGCGCTCGCGCGGCTCTGCGGGCGCTTCCACGAGGCGCATCGGCAGCGCTTCTCCTTCGATGACCAGAACGAGACAGTCGAACTGGTGACGCTGCGGCTGGCCGCGATCGGCCGGCTCGGCGGTGTGGCGGCAGCCCGGGCGCCCGCTTCCGGCGTCGCGGCGCCCCTCCGCGAGCGCGCGGTCCATCTCGACGGAGCCTGGACGACCGCCCCGGTCTTCGAGCAAGGGCGGCTCGGATCCGGCGCCGAACTCGATGGGCCGGCCATCGTGGAACAGGCCTATACGACCCTGATCATCCCGAGCGGGTGGCGGGTCACCGTGCGGCCATCGGGCGACCTGGTCGCGACCCGGGAGACGCAGTCATGAGCCAGGCCGTTTCGAAGGTTGATCCCGTCCTCCTCGAGATCGTCTCGCATGCGCTGGTCTCGGCGGCCGAGGAGATGTCGATCACGGTCTGGCGCACAAGCCGCTCGACGACGGTGCGCGAATTGCTCGACTATTCGACGGCGGTGTTCGACGGCGAAGGCCGCAACATCGCCCAGGCGGCGCGCATGCCGGTCCATCTCAATTCGATGGAGCTCTGCCTGCAGGAGATCATCACCCGGCATCTGCCGCTGGAGCGCTGGCGCGAGGGCGATGTCGTCGTCACCAACGATCCCTATTGCGGCGGCCAGCATCTGCCGGATTTCCTCGCCTTCAAGCCGGTGTTCGTCGAGGGGCGGCGCATCGCCATCACCTGCGTGCTGATCCACCATGTCGATGTCGGCGGTGGCGCGGCCGGCGGCTACAACGCCCATGCCGTCGAGATCTTCCAGGAGGGCCTGCGGCTGCCGCCGGTGAAGATCGTCCGCAAAGGCGAAATGCAGGACGATCTCTTCGCCACCATCCTGCAGAATGTCCGCGAGCCCGAGACCTTCCGCGGCGATTTCCTCAGCCAGATCGCAGCGCTCGAGGTCGGCGCCAGGGCGATGCGACAGCTCGCGGCGCGCTATGGCGTCGACACGCTGCGCCAGGTCGGGCAGGCCCTGCTCGACCATTCCGAGACGGCGATGCGCGCCGCGCTGACCGCGCTGCCCGACGGGATCTACCAGGCGGAGGACTTCGTCGATGGCGACGGCATGGAGGCCGGGCAGAAGCGCATTGCGGTGACGCTGACGATCGCGGGCGACAGCCTGACGGTCGATTTCGAGGGCTCCTCGCCCCAGGCGCGCGGGCCTATCAATGCGACGATGGCGACGACCCGCTCGGCGGTCTACTACGCCGTGATCGCGGCGTCGGGCATCGAGGCGACCGCCAATTCCGGCTGCTACCGGCCGATCACCGTCAGCGCGCCCGATGGGCTGCTCGTCAGCGCCCAGTTTCCCGCGCCGGTCTCGATGCGCATGCTGACCGGCCACCGGATCGCGACCGCGGTGCTGAAGGCCTTCGCGCAGGCGATCCCCGAGCGCATTCCCGCCTCCTATTACGGCGTGACCTTCAATCACGCGGTCAATATCCGCCATGCCGATGGCCGCCGGCAGGTCTATTTCGACGCCGAGATCGGCGGCTGGGGCGGCCATCCCGAAGCTGACGGCCCCTCGGGTCTCTCGGCCGGCTTCCACAACGGCCAGAACACGCCGATCGAGATGATCGAGGCGATCTTCCCGCTCCGTTTCACCCATTACGGCTTCCTGCCTGGTTCGGGTGGTGCTGGGAAGATGCGCGGCGGCCTCGGGCTGGTCAGAGAATGGCGCTTCATCGCCGAGCACGGCCTGCTCAACGCCTCCTTCGACGCCTTCGCCTCGCAGCCTTACGGGCTGGCCGGCGGCGAGCCCGGGCGCGGCGGGCGCCTCAGCCTGATCCGCGACGGACAGGTCACGGAACTGGCGGCCAAAACGATCGGCTGCGTGCTGAAGACCGGCGACATCGTCCGCATGGAGACGCCGGGCGGCGGCGGCCATGGCGACCCCCGCGAGCGCGATCCCGCGGCCATCGCCGCCGACAGGGCCGACGGGTACGTGTCGTGACCGGCGCGCCCGGGTGGCGGGACTATTGCATGGCAGGCCTGACGCGTGGTCACATGCGTCGTGACGCGCAGCGGGCGCACCGGAGACCGGCCTTGATGACGACGACCACCCGCCCGCGCAGCCCGGCGCGTCCATGAGCGACCTCGTCCGCCTGCTGCCCGACGAGCCGCTGCCGCAGCGCATCTCGCGCATCCTGGCTTGGGCCGCGGGCGCGATCGTTCTCGTCGGCTGCAGCTTCCTCATCACCATCGACGTGATCACGCGCTTCCTGTTCAAGCGCGGAATGGTCGAGAGCTTCGAGATCTCGGGCTATGCGCTGGCGGCCTGCATCGGGCTCGGGCTGGCCTTCACCGTGACCTCCAAGGCCAATATCCGTGTCGACATCCTGCTCGACGTGCTGCCCGGCAAGGTCCGGATCGTCTGCGACATCATCGCCTCGCTGGCGCTGGCGCTGATCGCCGCGGCGCTGGCCTGGTTCGCCTGGGGCACGCTGGCGCAATCCTGGGCCCTGAATGCCAAATCGGTGTCGCAGCTGCAGACGCCGATGGTGATCCCGCAGGGCATCTGGTGCGTCGGCCTGGTCTGGTTCGCCTGCATGGCGGTGCTGATCCCGATCCAGGCGATCGCCCGTCTGATTGCGCATGACCGGGCCGGCTTCGACGCGCTGATCGGTTCGCTGCGGGTGACCGAGGAGATCGAGCAGTCCGGCGTCGAGAACCCGGCCGCCGGCGCGGAGTCGCGCTCGTGATCGGGACTGCACTGTCCCTGCTCGTCGCGCTGGTCGCGCTGAGCATCCCCGTCGCCGCCGCCCTCGCCCTGATGGCCTATGTGCTGCAGGCCAACTACGCCTTCTTCCCGATGACCGGCGCCGTGGGCGAACTGGCCTGGAACTCCTCCAACGACTTCATCCTGATCGCCGCGCCGATGTTCATCATGATGGGCGAGCTGATGCACCGCTCAGGCATGAGCGAGCGCCTGTTCAGCGCGCTCTCGCCCTGGTTCGCCCGCGTTCCCGGCCGGCTGATCCATACCAACATCGCCGCGAGCGCGATCTTCGCGGCGACCTCGGGCTCGTCGGTGGCCACTGCCGCCACGATCGGCACGGTCGCGATCCCCAATATGGACAAGGGTGGCTACAACCGGCCTCTATTTTTGGGCTCGATCGCGGCCGGCGGCACGCTCGGCATCCTGATCCCGCCCTCGATCAACATGATCATCTATGCGGTGCTGACCGACACCTCGGTGGCCGATCTCTACGCGGCGGGCTTCATTCCCGGCTTCCTACTCGCCGGGCTGTTCTCGCTGATGGTGCTGGGCCTGGCGCTTTACAGGCCGGAATGGGCCGGCCCGAAAGTCGACAGTGCTGATCTCTGGCGCCAGCGCGTCTCGGGCCTGCGCCATCTCATCCCGCCGCTGGGGCTGTTCCTCGTGGTCGTCGGCTCGATCTATGCCGGCATTGCGACGCCGACGGAGGCCGCCGCGCTCGGCCTGATGGCGACGCTCGGCCTCGTCGCCGCCAACCGCCAGCTGACCTTGCCAGTGCTGCTGCGCGCCTTCGAGGGCACGGTGCGGACGACCTGCATGGTGATGCTGATCGTCATCGCAGCTTTCTTCCTCAACTTCGTGATGGTCTCGATCGGGCTGGTGAAGGCGATCACCGATCTCGTCTTGGCGCTGGGCTGGCCGCCGCTCGGCATGCTGATCGCGATCGTCGTGTTCTATCTGATCCTCGGCTGCTTCATGGAGACGCTGTCGATGATGATCGCGACGACGCCGGTCGTCGTCCCCGTGATCACGGCGCTCGGCTACAGCCCCGTGTGGTGGGGCATCATCTTCGTGATCCTGATGGAGGCGGCGCTGATCACGCCCCCGGTCGGGCTCAACCTCTATGTCGTCCAGGCCGTGCGCGGCAAAGGCAACTTCATGGATCTGTGCATCGGCGCGCTGCCCTTCGTCCTGGCAATGCTGGCGATGATCGCGATCCTGATCACTTTCCCGCAGCTGGCGCTCTGGCTACCGACCATCCTGAACCCGAAAGCCGGCGGCTGAGGCCGCCAGAACCCGCCCGAAGAAGGAGAAGCTTGCGATGAAACGCCTGATCCCGATCGCCGCCTTGGCCGGCACCCTCCTCTGCGGCGCCGCGCACGCCCAGGGCCTGCCTGCGACGAGCTTCAACGTCGTCGGCAGCATCGGCAATCTGTCGATGTACACCAACCGCGAGGTGCCGTTCTGGAACGAGACGGTGCCGAAGGAATCCGGCGGCGCCATCAAGGTGCAGGTCAAGCCCTTCACCGAGCTCGGCTTCAAGGGGCCCGAGATCTTCCGCCTCGTCTCGGCCGGTACGCTGCAGTTCGCCACCACGGTGCTGAACTACAATTCGGGCGAGGTCCCGATGAACGAGGCCACCGATTTGGTCGGTCTCGTCGGCTCGGTCGAGGAGCTGCAGAAGGTCGTCGACGTCTTCCGCCCGACCTACGCCAAGTTCCTCGAGGAGAAGCACGGCCTCAAGCTGCTCGGCTTCGGCACCTATCAGGCGCAGGTGATCTATTGCCGCGACGCCTTCACCAAGGTGGCCGACCTCAAGGGCCGCAAGATCCGCGCCTCGGGCGCCTCGCAGCAGGCCTTCGTCAGCCATATCGGCGGCTCGCCGATCAACCTCGCTTTCGCCGAAGTCCAGCCGGCGCTTGCCAGCGGCGTGATCGACTGCGCCATCACCGGCGCGCTTTCCGGCTATCGTTCCAAATGGCATGAGAGCGCGAAGTTCATCTCGCCGATGCCGATCAATTTCGGCCTCTCCGCCCAGCTCGCCAATCTGAAGTGGTGGAACACGCTCGATCCGAAGGTGCAGGCCTTCCTGACCACCCATCTGCGCAAGCTGGAGGATTCGATCTTCGACCAGGCTAAGACCGAGACCCAGACCGGTCTCGACTGCAACACCGGCAAGGCCTGCAGCGAGGGCACGCCCGCCAATATGAAACTCGTGCCGGTGACGCCGGAGGACGAGGCGCTGCGCAAGGACGCGCTGACCAAGGTCATCCTGCCAGCCTTCGCCGGTCGCTGCGGCGCGGACTGCGTCACCACCTGGAACGGGACGATCGGCGCCTTCCTGAAGATCAAGATCTAGTCGAGAGACCGCCATGCACCGCTTGCCCAAGGGCGGTGCATGGTGCCTATCGCAGGATCGGTTCAGGATGCCGCGAGCCGTCGGCACGAGCGACGGACGACCAGTTCGACCGGCAGGAGCTGCTGCGGCTCCACCGGCTGACCCGCAACCATAGCCATCAACGTCCTCGCCGCGAGGTTGCCGATCCGGCCCGTGGGAACATGGACGGTCGTCAGGCCCGGCGAGACATGGGCGGACATGTCCAGCCCATCGATGCCGATGACGCTGAGGTCCTCGGGAACCGCCATCCCGCGAGCGTGGGCTTCCTCGAGGCAGCCGATCGCGAAAACGTCGATGCCGCCGATCAGCGCGGTGGGGCGATCCTCGAGGTCGAGCAGCATCGCACATCCGGCCCGCCCGCCGGCGAGGGTCAGCGACTGCTCGACGACGAGGGGGTCCGGCAGCGAAAGGCCAGCCTCTTCCAGCGCCTGCCGAGCACCGGCGAGCCGGGCCCTCTGGCGATCGTTGAACTGTGTATGGCCGACGATCATGCCGATGCGGCGGTGTCCGAGGCTGATCAGATGCTCCGCCGCCAAACGGCCCGCCATCGCGTTGTCGATGGTGACGGCGGTAAAATGACCGTCGCCGCACCAGGTCAGGACCACAGGAAGGCGAGAGCTGCGCAGCAGAGCCGTCGTCTCCGGCGCCCGTTCGGCCCCGACCAACATCAGGCCGTCGACACCGCGTCCGAGCAGAGCGCGCACCGCCTGCGTCTCGGCCGCTGGGCTGGCCTCGTGCGAGGCGACGAGCAGCAGATAACCCGACTGGGCCAGCGTTGCCTGCATCGCTTGGAGGGCACGCGCGAAGATGGCGCTGTCGAGAGTGGGGACAATCGCGCCGATCGTCATGGATCGGCCCGAGGCGAGCGCCCTCGCCGCACCATCGGGCAAATAGCCGAGGCGCTGGGCACTGGCCCTGACCCGGGCGAGCGTGTCAGGCGAGAGCAGCTCGGGCTGGGCGATGGCACGCGACACCGTGGCAGCGGATACGCCGGCATCCCGGGCCACATCGCTCAGCTTGACGCGCGCAGCGCTCACCGGCGCCCCCATGAAATTTCTTTCATGCTTATAGCTGCATCATCGCAGGGCTCGCAAGCCGACCAACCAATATTGCGGCCAATTTCGCTATGGTTGACACATCTTCGAGAGTCTGGAACGTTAACTGAAAGCGCTTTCATCAGAAGAGCGCGCCGGGAAACGCCATGATCGGAAGACGGGGATGGATCGGCCTGGGCTCGGTGGCGGCTGTGCTGCTGCTGTGGTTCGGCCTGACCACGGTCACGGGCTTCGTGTCCCCCGGTCGCTTCCCCTCGCCGGCCGACTTCTGGGCTTCGCTGAACCAGATCGCGACCCGCGGCTATGCCGGCGGCGCACTTGCAGCCCATGCGCTGCAGAGCGTGAAGCTCGTCGTGATGGGCTTCCTCGTCGCCATCGCGACCGGTGTTCCGCTCGGCCTGTGGATGGGCTGGGACCGAAGGGCCGAGGCCGCGATCAACCCGATCTTCCTGATCATCCGGCCGATCCCGCCTTTGGCCTGGATTCCGCTCGCGATCCTCTGGCTCGGCCTCGGTGATGGCGCCAAGATCATGGTGATCTGGTTTGCCGCCTTCGTACCCTCGGTGATCAACTCTTTCGCCGGCGTTCGCAACATCGATCGACCGATCATCGAGGCCGCGCAGATGCTGGGCACGCCGCGCGGGCGGATGGTCACGGAGGTGATCGCGCCGGCCGCCGCCCCGATGATCTTCACCGGCCTGCGCCTGTCGCTCCAGGCCTCCTGGACGACACTTGTCGCGGCCGAACTCGTCGGCGCGCTCGCCGGCATCGGCTTCGTGCTCAACATGGCCCAGCAGGACATCTATCCGGGGATGATCCTCGTCGGGATGGTGACGGTCGGCGTGCTCGGCTGGGCGACGACCTACGCGCTTGGCCTGGCTGAGCGCCGTGCGCTGGCCTGGAACGTCGCGGGGAGAGATTGATGCAGTCGTCTCCCCTGCGCCTGAGCGAGAAGTGCGCCTGGGGGGCTCTCGGCCTCGTCGGCTTTCTCGGGCTCTGGGCGGCGCTGTCGGCCTTCGGCATCGTGCCGCGCCAGTTCCTGCCCTCGCCGCTCGATGTCCTGACCCGCTTCGTCCATCTGCTGACCAACCCCTTTGCCGGGGCGACGCTGCCGCAGCATCTGGCCTCGAGCTTCCAGCGCTATGCCTATGGCGTACTGCTGGCGGCCTTCATCGGCGTACCGCTGGGTCTGCTGATGGGCTGGTTCCGCTGGCTCGACGACATCGTCACCCCGCTCTTCGACGGGCTTCGCTTCATCGCGCCGATCGCCTGGGTTCCCTTCGCCGCTTTGTGGTTCGGCGTCGGCATCGGCGGGCCGATCCTGATCATCTTCGCGGGCGCCTTCCCGCCCTGCCTGATCAACGCTTATCGCGGCGCCCGCTTCGTCGAGCCGCGGCTGATCGAGGCGGCACGCATGCTCGGCACCGGGCATCTGCGGATGATCCTCGAAATTCTGCTGCCGGCGGCGACGCCCTCGATCGTCTCGGGCCTGCGCGTCTCGGCGGGGCTCGGCTGGCAGTCGCTGGTCGGGGCGGAGCTGATCGTCGCGGCGGCCGGGGTCGGCTTCATGATGGTGCAGGCGCAGGCCAATGTCGCGACCCCGACGGTGATGGCCGGCATGGTCGCGATCGGCCTCGTCGGCATGGCGATCGACGTGATGCTGCGGCAGGGCGAAGCCTGGCTTCGCCGCCGCCGCGGCCTCCAGGCGTAAGGGAACGAAGACGATGGGCTCGATCCGCTTCGACAAGGTCGACAAGGTCTTCGGTCCGGTGTCGGGTGGCGTGAAGGCGCTCGACTCGATCGATCTGGACATCGCCGACAAGGAGTTCGTCGCGATCGTCGGCCCCTCCGGCTGCGGCAAGACGACCTGCCTGCGCATGGTCGCCGGGTTCGAGCCGCCCAGCGCCGGCATCGTCAGCGTCAACGGCAAGGCGGTGACGGAGCCCGGCCCCGATCGTGCCGTCGTCTTCCAGCAATTCGCGCTGTTTCCGTGGAAGACGGTGCGCGAGAACATCGAGCTCGGCCTGCGCAACAAGAACCTGCCCAAGCCCGAGCGCGACAGGCTGGTTGCCGGCGCGCTCAAGCTGATGAACCTCGAGAGCCACGCCGATGCCTTTCCGCATCAGCTCTCGGGCGGCATGCAGCAGCGCGTCGCCATCGCCCGCGCCTATGTCCTCGATCCCGAGGTGCTGCTGATGGACGAGCCCTTCGGCGCGCTCGACGCGCAGACCCGCGTCGTCATGCAGGAGGAACTGGTGCGCTTGGCAAGGGTCAACCCCCGCACCGTGCTCTTCATCACCCATGCTGTTGAGGAGGCGGTCTATCTCGCCGACCGGGTCGCGATCATGACCCGCCGCCCCGGCCGCATCAAGGAGGTGCTCGACATCCGCTCGGTGCGGCAGGCCGAGAACTGGGACCGCCATGAGCGCATCGAGGATGTGATGGATCTCGAATCCTTCGTCCATCTGCGCACCCAGATCTGGAAGTCGCTGCGCGAGGAGAAGGGCGCCCATGGGGTCTGACCTCGCCATGCTGCCGCGCCTCGCGCGCGACCTGACCGAGCCGGAGCCCATTCCGGAGGCGGGCATCGCGCGCGCCTGTGAGCTGATGCGCTCGGGCCGGCTGTTCCGATATGGCGAGATGGGCGCCGACCAGAACGATGTCGCCCTGCTGGAGCAGGAATTCGCCGCCTTCGTCGGCCGGCGCTATTGCATCGCGGTCAACTCCGGCGGCGCCGCCCTGTGCCTGGCGCTGAAGGTGCTGGACCTGCAGCCGGGCGAGCCGGTGCTGGTCAACGGCTTCACGCTGGCGCCGGTGCCCGGCGCCATCCTTCATGCCGGCGGCCGGCCGGTTCTGGTCGAGATCGGCCCGGACTACGTCATCGACTGCACGGATCTGCGCGCCAAGGCCCGCGCCTCTGGCGCCCGCATCCTGCTGCTGTCGCATATGCGCGGGCATATCGCCGACATGGATGCCGTGATGGCCGCCTGCGACGAACTCGGCCTGCTTCTGGTCGAGGACTGCGCCCATGCGCTCTGCGCCGCCTGGGATGGCCGCGCCATCGGCACCTTCGGCACGGCGGCCGCCTTCAGCGCCCAGACCTACAAGCATCTCAACGCCGGCGAGGGCGGGTTCCTCGTCCTCGACGATGACGACCGCACGGCGCGCGCGATCCTCCAGTCGGGCAGCTACATGCTGCACGGCCAGCATCGCAGCGCGCCGGCTGCAGATGTGATGTCCCGCTGGGAGGAACAGACACCCAATTTCAGCATGCGGATGACGGCACTTGCCGCTGCGCTGCTGCGGCCGCAACTCCACGACCTGCCGCGCCGAGCCGCGCGCTGGAACGCCATCCATGATCGCCTGGGCGCCGCCATCGCGCGCTCTCAGCATGTCCGGCTGCCGGCGCGCTCGCCGAAGGAGCGCTACGCCGCGACCTCGGTCCAGTTCTCGCTGCTCGGTTTCGGGGACGACGAGATCGCGGCCGTGCTCGAGCGCTGCGCCGCCCGCGGCCTGCCGATCAAATGGTTCGGCGCCGGCCGGCAGCGCGGCTTCACCAGCGCGCCGCGCCATTGGCGCTATGCGGGCGAACAGGGGCCGATGGCGCAGACCCACGCCACCCTGGCCGGGCTCTGCGACATCCGCACCCCGCTCTCGCTGACCGTTCAGGACTGCGACCTCGCCGCGGAGATCCTGCGCGAGGCCATCGAGACCATTGTCTCCGCACGTGCGGAGACAGGGAAAACCGGGCGGGCCGCCACCGGCTGAGACCCGGGTCAACGACAACAGGGAGAGACGAAGATGAAACGCATCGCTGCCGGATTGGGTCTTGCCGCCGCGCTGGCCTTCGCCGCGCCTTCGCCGGGTCGGGCGCAGACCGCCATTGGCGTCAGCTACCAGCCCTCGCTCTACTGGGCGCTGCCGTTCCATTACGCCACCGTCAAGGGCTGGTGGAAGGAGGTGGGCCTGACCCCCAACTTCTCGACATTCCCGGCCGGCGCGCCGCAGATCGCGGCCTCGGCCGCCAAATCCTGGGATGTCGGCGGTACCGGCTCGGTCCCCGCCGTGCTCGGCGCGGTGCGCTTCAACATCCTCACCATCGGCCTCACCAATGACGAGTCGAAGACCAATGCGATGATGGTGCGCGGCGACAAGTTCGACGCGATCAAGGCCGATCCCAAGCTGTTGAAGGGCCAGAAGCTTCTCCTCACCACCAATTCCACGGTGGATTACGCGGCGCGCAAATGCCTGACCAAGTTCGGCCTGCAGCAGAGCGACATGCAGTTCGTAAATCTCGGCCAGGCCCAGATCATCACCGCGATCACCTCCAACAATGGCGATGTCGCGGGCGTCTGGGCGCCCAACACCTACACGCTCGAAGAGCGCGCCAACGCCAAATATCTCTGCTCGGGTGCCGATGCCAACGCGATCGTGCCCGGCGCGCTGATCGTGCGCGGCGATTTCGCCAAGGAGCGTCCGGACGACGTGGCGAAGTTCCTGGCCGTCTTCCTGCGCGGCTGGTCCTGGGCCAAGGCCAATCCGGCCGAGGCGCGCACGCTCGCGCTCGACTTCTACAAGCAGGGCGGGCTCGAGGTGACTCCCAAGGCGATGGACCAGGAGTTCGCGCTGCGCCCGACCTTCGGCCTCGACGAGCAGCTCAAGCTGATGGCGCGGGCCTCCGGAGCCTCGACGGTGGATGGCTGGTTCTCCGAGATCGGCAAGTTCATCACCGAGGTCGGCACTATTCCCTCCAACCCGGACGCGAAGAGCTACGTCACCGACGACTTCCTGAAGCGCGTCGCCGCCGACCCCAAGCTCAAGGCCTTCGCGACCGAATTCGACAAGAAGTAACGGGCTCACGATCGACCGACCGCTGCGGTGACGTCTTCCAAGGCGTCACCGCCACCACCTCCCTGCGCTCCGAAGCGGACCTCAAGCCATGGCCATCACCCATCTCAAGACCGCGACCAAGACGCCGGAAACGGAAACCGACACCGCACGTGCGGTCGTGACCGAGATGCTCGCCGCAATCGAGGCCGGGGGCGAGCAGGCGGTGAAGGATTATGCCCTCAAGCTCGACAAATGGGACGGGCCGATCGTCCTCGATGAGGCCGCCATCGCCGAGCGCATCCGCGACGTGCCGCAGGCCGTCAAGGACGACATCAGCTTCGCCGCAGGCCAGGTGCGCCGCTTCGCCGAGGCGCAGCGCGCCTCCTGCCAGGATTTTTCGCTGGAGATCTCGCCCGGCCTGCATCTCGGGCAGAAGCTCGTGCCGGTGAACACGGCCGGCTGCTATGTGCCGACCGGCCGCTACGCCCACATCGCCTCGGCCTATATGTCCGTCGCCACGGCCAAGGCCGCCGGCGTCAAGACCGTCGTCGCCTGCTCGGCGCCGTTCCGCGGCCAGGGCATCCACCCGCATGTGCTCTATGCGCTGACGGTGGCCGGCGCGGACATCATCATGTGCCTGGGCGGCGTCCAGGCCGTCGCGGCCATGACCTACGGGCTGTTCACCGGCAAGCCGGCCGACATCATCGTCGGTCCCGGCAACAAATTCGTCGCCGAGGCCAAGCGCATGCTGTTCGGCAAGGTCGGTATCGACGTCTTCGCCGGCCCCTCCGAGGTTGCCGTGATCGCCGACGACAGCGCCGATCCGCTGATCGTCGCGACCGATCTCGTCGGCCAGGCCGAGCATGGCCATGAAAGCCCGGCCTGGCTGATCACCTCCTCGCGCCGCATCGCCGACGAGGTCGCCAGGCTGATGCCGGAGCTGATTGCCAACCTGCCGCCCACGGCGCGCGATGCTGCCGGCGCCGCCTGGCGCGACTATGGCGAGATCGTCCTCTGCGACAGCCGCGAGGAGATGGTCGCGGTCTCCGACGCCTACGCCTGCGAGCATCTCGAGGTGCATTGCGGCGAACTCGACTGGTGGCACGCCCATCTCAGCAATTACGGCTCGCTCTTCCTCGGCGAGGAGACCAATGTCGCCTTCGGTGACAAGGTCTCGGGCCCCAACCACATCCTCCCGACCAAATTCGCATCCCGCTATTCGGCCGGGCTGTCGGTGCACAAGTTCCTCAAGCCCCTGACCTGGCAGCGCATGGACCGTGCCGCCTGCCAGCGCATCGCCCCCGTCTCGGCCCGGATCTCGCGGCTGGAGGGCATGGAGGCCCATGCTCGCACCAGCGACGCGCGGATGGCCAAATATGCGCCGGGCTCGAATGTCGACCTCGGCACGCCGGTCGAGGTCTGAGGGATGTTCCGGCTGACCTCTCTCTTCGACCTCACCGGCAAGACGGCGCTGGTCACCGGCGGCAACAGCGGCATCGGGCTCGCCATGGCCCGCGCGCTGGGTCTGGCGGGCGCGCATCTGGTCATCGTCGCACGGAGGGAAGAGGCACTGCGCGAGGCGGCCGAAGGGCTGCGGGCGGACGGCATCGCGGCCGACATCATCGCCGCCGATCTCGCCTCGCCGGAGGCCGGCGCCACCCTGGCGGCGGCCTGCGAGCGGCTGGGGCGGACCATCGACATCCTCGTCAACGTCGCCGGGCTCAATCTGCGGCAACCCTTCATGCAGGTTTCGGCCGAGGCTTTCGACCTGCATATGGCGGTGCATCTGCGCGCGCCCTTTCTGCTGACCCAGGCTTTCGCACCGGGGATGGCGGAGCGCGGCTATGGCCGCATCGTCAACATCGCCTCGCTGCAGAGCTACCGCGCCTTCCCCGACTGCGCGCCCTATGGTGCGGCGAAGGGCGGCGTCGTCCAGCTGACGCGGGCGATCGCCGAGGAATGGTCGCGCCATGGCGTTACCTGCAACGCGATCGCGCCGGGTTTCTTCCCGACGCCGCTGACGGCGCCCGTCTTCGCCGATCCCGCGCGCGCCGCCAAGAACGCGGCGCAGACCGCCATCGGCCGCAATGGCGAGCTCGACGATCTCGCCGGCGCCACGGTCTTCCTGGCCTCGCCGGCCTCGGCCTATGTCACCGGCCAGACCCTGGCCGTCGATGGCGGCTTCACCGCCAAATGAGGAGGGTCGCCGCATGAAGGCCCTGGTCTATACCGGTCCCAACAGCCTCGTCTTCCGCGACGAGCCGGATCCCGTGCCGCAGGCCGACGAGGTTCTGGTCAGGGTCGAGGCGGTCGGCATCTGCGGCTCTGACATGCACGCCTATCACGGCTTCGATGCGCGCCGCCCGCCGCCGCTGATCCTCGGCCACGAGGCGGCGGGGCGAATCGCGACGGGGCCGCGTGCGGGCGAGCGCGTCACCATCAATCCGCTCGTGGTCGACCCGGCCTGCCCCTATGCGATCGAGGGGCGCTGGCATCTCTCGCCGACGCGGCAGATCATCTCGATGCCGCCACGGCCCGGCGCCTTCGCGGAGCTGGTGCGGATTCCGCTTCGCAATCTGACGCCAGTCCCTGACGCCATGCTGATCGCTCATGCGGCGCTGGCCGAGCCCGTCGCCGTCTCCTGGCATGCGGTGCGGATCGGGATGCAGCGCCTGCACCAGCCGCTCGCGGCCTGCAAGGTCGTGGTGCTCGGCGGGGGCGCGATCGGGCTGGCGGCCGCACTGGTCGCGCGGCTGTTCGGCGCCCGCGACCTCGTCATCGGCGAAACCAACCCGCAGCGTCGCGCAACGGTGCTGGCGGAAGCGATCGGCGTTTATTGTCCCGGCGAGGACCAACCGGACGACAACAGCGCCGATCTCGTGATCGATGCCGTCGGCGCCGATGCGACGCGGGCGGCAGCCTGCCGCATGGTGCGCCCCGGCGGGGTCATCGTCCATGTCGGTCTGCTGCCCGGCGCAGGCGGCCTGGACGTCCGCAAGCTCACTCTCCAGGAGATCACGCTAGCCGGCGTCTACTGCTACACGCCGACCGACTTCGCGCAGGCCGTCGAAGCGCTCGCCCTCGGCCATCTCGGCGATCTCGGCTGGACGGAGCACCGCTCGCTCAGCGACGGCGCGCAGGCTTTCTCGGCAATCGATGCCGGCCGTGTGGGTGCTGCGAAAGTCGTCCTGACAGTTTGATCGCAGCTCGATCGCGGCGGTTGGGCGCAAGGCCTGCCCAGCGCCGGTCGCGTCTTGGCTGCTCTTGGCGCAATCTGATCCGGCACCGTCTGGTGGCCGAAGCCGCGAGAAGCGGCAGCGGCGGCACGGCCCGAAGCGGATTCGGCGATCGCTGGGGAGAGGCCGCCAAGGCCTCTCCCCATATTCGATCTGCGGTGCGTCAGCCCTTGGCGAGCCCGCCCGCCTTCATGAAAGCGCCCATCGCCTTGTCGCTCTCGGCCATGAACGAACCGAAGGCAGCGGCGTCTGCGTACTTCATCGTCAAGCCGCGCGAGTTCATGAAGTCCTTGTACTCCTTCGAGTCGTAGATCTTCTTGAGCTCGGCGGAGAGCAGCGCGGCCATTTCCGGCGGAAGGTTCTTCGGCCCGCCGATGCCGCGCCAGGAGCCCAGCGGCACCTCCAGCCCCATGGCCTCCTTCAAGGTCGGAACGTCCTTGAACTGCGGGTTGCGCTCCGACGCCATGATGGCGAGCGACTTTGCGCGTCCGGCATCGATCATCGCACGCGCCTCGGGGACCGAGCATGTGACGAGGTCGATGCCGCCCGCCGCAAGATCCTGCATGGCGGGGGCCGCCCCGTTCGACGGCACCCAGGCGACGTGATCCGGCTTCAGCCCCATCGCCTGCATCCAGCCGACCAGAGCGAGGTGCCAGATGCCGCCCTGCCCCGTTCCGGAAGCCTTGAACTTGCCGGCGGGCGCGGCCTTGATCGCATCGGCGAGCTGGTTGACGTCCTTGTAGGGCGAATCCGCCCTCACCTGGACGCCCGGCGGATCGTCATTCATCAGCGCCAGCGGCGTATAGCTCGCATAGGTCAGCTGCGTCAGGCCCTGATGATGCATCATCGCGATCTCGGAGGTGATGATGCCGAGCGTGTAGCCATCCGGCGCGGCGGTCGCGAAGGCCGAATGGCCGACCACCCCCGATCCTCCGGTGCGGTTCACGACGTTGAACGGCTGTCCGAGGCTTTTCTCCAGGAGCGCCGCGATGATGCGGGCGACAGCATCCGTGCCGCCGCCCGCGCCCCATGGGCAGACCAGCGTGACAGGCCGTGACGGGTATTTCGACTGGGCGATGGCGGGCGCGACAATCAAGCCGGTCACACCGGCGGCCGCACCCTTGAGCAAACGACGTCTGTTGATGAATTTCACCGAGATATTCCTCCACAAAGTCAATTGAATTGCAGACGCTCCTCATCCGCGACGGGGCGCCCTTGAACGATGTATTATTGAAATTGATCGCGACCGCCCCGCAACGCCCGATTTTGCATATCACCTCCGCTTGCACTGACCCCGCTCGACGACAGCGTGCGTGCCGGGCGGCCATCCTGGCGAGGCGGGAACGACATCGGCCGGAAGCCCCCGGGTGACACCACGCCAAGATCGCCTCCGCGAGGCACGGCCTGATCGGTCTCTGACAGCCCACAGCTGCCTTGCACGGCCGGGAAAAGTCGATACATTCGGATATAACGATATAATGTCGGGAGGGTTCGATGATCGATCGGCGCGGCGTTCTCGCGGGTGGGGCGGCGCTGCTGCTGCCCGCTGCGCCCAAGCCGGCACCGGCGCAGGTGGTCGCCCGCGGTGGCAGCGGCGAACCCGCCCTCACAGTCCTCAGCGATGGCGGCTTCGAGATGCCTGCCGCCATGCTGGCCCGCGACGTCGAACCCGAGACAATCAGGAGCACTGCCCAACTGTCCGGTCCCCTGACGACGGTGCTGAACGTCACCTGTCTGAAGCGTGGCGACCAGACGATCGTGTTCGACTGCGGCTCGGGTGCGAATTTCCTGCCCGGCACCGGCAAGCTCGCGGGAAGCCTGGAGGCGGCCGGCATCGCGCCCGATAGCGTCACCCATGTGCTGTTCACCCATCTGCACCCGGACCATCTCTGGGGTGCGCTGGACGATTTCGACACACCGCTCTTTCCCAATGCGCGCTGGCTCGCCAGCGCGGACGAGGTCGCCTACTGGACGAGCCCTAAAGTCTACGAGGGACTGCCGGAGGACCGGCACGCCTTCGCCGCGGGCGCGCAGCGGGTTCTGAAGGAACTCGGCGACCGGCTGGAGACGCGCACCGCCGGTCAGGAGTGGGTGCAGGGGGTCACTGCCATTTCCACGGCCGGCCATACGCCCGGCCATGTCTCCTTCGTCTTCAGCGATGCGCAGGGCCCGGTTTTCGTCCTCGGCGATGCGCTGACGCATCCCGTCATCTCGTTCGCCCATCCCGACTGGCGCCCGGCTTCCGACCATGAGCCCGAGCGGGCGATCGCGACGCGCCGCGCCCTGCTGGAGCGCGCCGTTGCGGAGAAGGCCCGCATCATCGGCTACCATTTGCCGGGGGCGATCGGCCGCGTCGAGAAGCAGGGCGCGGCCTATCGCTTCGTCCAGCCGGCCTGAAGCGCGGCCGGCGGCAGGGGCTCAGAGCTTCTTGCCGTCCTTGCCGAACTGCTTGAGGAAGGCCGTCAGATCGGCGATTTCCTTCTCGTTCTTGATGCCGGCGAACACCATCTTGGTGCCCGGGATCTTGGCGCGCGGATCCTTGATGTATTCGGCGAAGACCGCCTCGTCCCAGGTCAGGTTCGCTGACTTGTTGGCAGCCGAATAGCTGTAGCCCTCGACCTCGCCGGTGTGCCGGCCGAACAGGCCGTTGAGGTGCGGACCGACTCCATTCTTGGCGCCCTCCCCGATCTGATGGCAGGCGCGGCACTTGTTCCAGGAGCGCTCGCCGGCGGCGATGTCCTGGGCCGAAGCGGGCGAAGCCGCCGCGAGGGCCGAGGCGACGAGGAGGGCGCGGGTCAGCATGGGCATGAGGGGTCCTTCATTCGACGGGAAAAAAAGGGCCGCGCCGTCAGGGCGCGGCCAGGGAGGTCGCACCACGCGGGAGTCGCGGTGCGGGGGACGCTCAGCTGAACATGTCGGCGGTGATGGCGGCGTACCAGCCGAGATTCTCGGCCTGGTTTTCCTTGCGTAGCGCATCGCTCTCGCCGGGCTGCGACACGAAGGTCTCGGTCGCGGTGATCTTGCCATCCTTGGGCTCGTAGCGGCCGCCGACCTTGATGGTGTCGTCGGTATCGACCAGCGACCAGCAGGTGTTGACGTAGCGCGCCGGGAAGGTCCGGGCGCCGGTCAGCTCGCCGCGGATCGTCATGGCCGCGACCTTGGCCTGGCTGTTGGCCGAGAAGGCCGATTTCGGCATGTCGCCGCCGATGCAGGCATCGCCCAGAACGAAGATCGACGCATCGACAGTGGACTTCATCGTCGCGGCATCGATGGCGCAGTAGCCGCCGGCCGGAGCGAGGCCGGCGCTGCGGGCGATCTCGCCCGCCATCTGAGCGGCAATGACATTGACGAAGGCGCAGTCCTTGTAGGTCTCGAAGCCGGTAACGACGGTGTTGGTCTTCGGATCGACCGACTTGATGCCGTCATGCACCCGCGGGCCGAGCCATTCGATCATCCCGCCATAGCGCTTCTCCCAATCCGCCTGGAACACGCCCTGTTTGGAGAAGCTCTCCTTCGGATCGAGAATGATGATCTTGGCGTCGCTCTTGCCGGCCTTCTTCAGCGCATGGGCGAACATCGAGGCGCGCTCATAGGGTCCGGGTGGGCAGCGATAAGGGTTGGGCGGGGCGATCATGACGATGAGCCCACCATTGGGCACGGCGTCGAGCCTCTGCTTGATCAGCTGGGTCTGGCGGCCGGGCTTCCAGCCATGCGGCATGGTCTCCTCGGCCTCTTTCGACCAGCCCGGCACGGAATCGTATTTCAGGTCGATGCCCGGCGAGACCACGAGCCGGTCATAAGGCAGGCGCTGGCCAGTCGAGAGCACGACCTCCTTCCTGTCACGGTCGATCTGGGTGGCGCGGGCGCGGGCGAGCGCAATGCCATGAGTCTTCGCCAGCGCATCGTAGCGATGGACGATCTCGTCATAGGTCTTGAAGCCGCCGAGATAGAGGTTGGAGTGGAAGCAGGTCTGGTAGGTCTCGTTTTCCTCGATCAGGGTCACCGCGATCGCGCCCTGGCTGTCCTTCGCGAGGTAGCGCGCGGCGGTCGCGCCGCCGGCGCCGCCGCCGATGACCACGACGCGCGGCTTGGCCTGGCCGAGAACGGCCGGCGCGCCGAGGCCGAGCGTCGCCGAAGCGGAGAGGCCCGTCAGAATGAGAGAGCGACGATCGAGATGCATGGCTGATCTCCCCTTTGTTGTTCTGTTTATGGGGCGCGCCCATCGATGCGCGCCGCTGGTCTCTCGGCGGGCCTAGCCCGGCGGCTTCAGGCTCTCGTAATAGGCGGCGAGGGCCAGGATCTCCTCCTCGGTCAGACGCGCCGCGATCGTCTGCATCACGTCGTTGCTGCGCTGCCTCGTCCGGTAGGCGTCCATCAGCGCGAGGAACTGGTCGGCAGGATGACCGACGATCGCGGGAATGCCGCCGACCTGCCGGCCGCTGGTCTGGTGGCAGGCCGTGCATTCGGAGGAGAGATATTCCCCGAGCGCCTTGTCGCCGGAGGCCAGAGCGGGACCGCCGGAGAGCGAGGCCGCGAGGGCGACGAAGCTGAACCAGCCGGGCGACTGCCGGGAACTCCGCATCAGTCGACCTTCGGCGCCGATTTCGAATCGGGCGTGACGTCGAGCACCGCGGCGCGCCCCGTGATCTTCACCTCCGGTTTGCAGTTCGTCATGCAGGGCTCCTTGCCCCAGAACGCCTTCTCGGCCGTCTCGCGATCATCGTCATAGAAGGCGCCGGCATTGGGCAGCTTCACCGATGTGAAGTTCTTGTCCGACAATTCGAAGTCCTCGTCCTTCACGATGTCGTTCAGGAAAAGGAGATAGGCCGTGAGCGCATAGGTCTCGTCCGCGCTCAGCGACTGGGCGTTGCCGAACGGCATGGCGCGATGGATGTAGTCGTAGACCGTCGAGAGATCCGGCCAGAAGGAGCCGATCGTCTTCTCGGGGCGGTCGGCGGTGAGCGTGCCCTGCCCACCCGCCAGCACCGGCCAGCGGCCATTGCCCTGGCCGAATTCGCCATGGCAGCTGGCGCATTGCGCCTGGAAGAGCTCATCGCCCTGCCGGACGGTGCCCTTGCCCGGCGGAAGGCCGACGCCGTCGGGGCGGACGTCGATGTCCCAGGCCTTGATCTCGGCCGGCAGCGCGAGGCGGCCCAGCCCGAGCGGCGCGGGCTTCGCCGGGGCGGCAGGCGTGGCTGCCGGAGCCTGGGCCCGGGCGGCCGGGGCCGTCTTCTCCACCGGAGGCGTTTTGGCGGTCTGGGCGATCAGTGGGCCGGCGCCGAGGAGGGCGAGCGCAGCCAGGCCCGAGAGCAGGACGGGCTTAAGCGATCTCGACATTCTCGGTCTCCCCGCTGGGTCGGACATGCCAGGTCTGGATGCCGTTGTTGTGGTAGATGGAGTTGACCCCGCGGACCTTGCGCAGCTCGTCCTTGGTCGGCTGGACATAGCCGGTCGAATCCATGGCGCGGGACTGGACCAGCAGTTCCTGGCCGGCCCAGTCAAAATCGACATAGAAGCGCGTCAGAGACTTCTCGAGCACGGGCCCGTCGATGCGGGCGGACTGCCAGTTCCTGCCGCCGTCGAGCGTGACGTCGACCCGCTTGATCGTGCCGCGGCCCGACCAGGCCAGCCCCGAGAGGACGTTGCGACCCTTGTGCTTCAGCGGTGCCTGCGGCGAGGGATTCGTCACCACCGACTTGGCGTCCATGATGAAGGTGTAGCGACGCGAGCGGCCGTCAGCCAGGAGATCGGTGTATTTCGAGGTTTCCTCGCGCGCCTGCCAGGGCTTGTCCCCGGCCTCGATGCGGCGCAGCCACTTGACCCAGATGTTGCCCTCCCAGCCCGGGACGACCGCCCGCAGCGGATAGCCCTGCTCGGGGCGCAACGCCTCCCCATTCATGGCAAAGGCGATGAGCACGTCGTCGAGCGCCTTCCCGACCGGCAGCGAGCGGTTCATGCCCGAGGCGTCGGCGCCCTCCAGCATCAGCCATTTGGCGCTGGGCTTGAGCCCGGCCTCGGCGAGCAGGAGCTTCAGCGGCACGCCCGTATACATGACGTTATGGATCATGCCGTGGGTGAACTGGCAGCCGTTGAGCTGCGCGCCGCGCCACTCCATGCCGGAATTGGCGGCGCATTCGAGAAAGTGGACATGGTTCTGGCGCGGCATCCGCCGGATGTCTTCCATCGTGAAGACCAGCGGCTTGTCGACCAGGCCATGGATCATGAGCCGGTGATTGGCCGGGTTGATCTCGGCGATGCCGCCATGATGACGCTCGAAGCACAGGCCCGAGGGCGTGATGATGCCGTCGAGCTCATGCAGCGGCGTGAAATTGACCGAAGAATCCGGCGAGGCCGTCAGCCAGGAGACGTCGCGGCGGACGATGTGCTTCTCGAAGGGCGACGGCGTGCCATAGGGGCGCTTGTCGACGCCCTCGCCGAGATAGCGGTTCCAGTCCTGGACCTCGGTGATCAGCGGGTCGGGCTTGGCCTCCTGCGCCCGCAGCGGCAGCGCGGAGGCGGCGAGCCCCGCGCCGGCGAGGCCGGCGGCGCCGAGAAAGCGCCGGCGGTCGAGCGGTTCGGTCTTCGGGTCTGAGCTCATCGGCGGATGTCCCGTGGTTGTGGTGCCCAGGATCGGCGGGGCGCGCTCAGGCGCCGCTGACCTTGACGGCGTCGTTGGGGCGGATGCTGACGGTTTTGCGCGCGGCGACATGGGTGCGGACCACGTCCCAGATCGGCGGGCCCTGTGTGCCTTCGTTGACGCTGGCCCAGCCGGCGACGACATATTTCCGCGCCGCATCGATCGGCTGGCCCGATTTCAGATGCGTCAGACCCGAGATGCGGCTGCCCATCGGCTTGCCGACATCGATCGCGTAGCCCATGCCGCCAATGCGGACCATGTCGCCACCGCCCTGGAAATAGGGGTCGGGGTGGAAGATGTTGTCGGCGACGTCCTCGAGGATCTCCTTGAGTTGGGCGCCGGTCATCTCGTTGCGGTAGCAGTTGGGGTAGGTCATCGCCGTGGCGTTGGTGATCGCCTCCCAGGTGATGGCGTCGCCCGGCAGCAGCGTGCCGCCCCAGCGGAAACCCGGCGACAGCGCGATCTCGGCGTCGCGCTGCTCCAGCATGGCCTCGCAGATCAGATCGTCGAAGGTGCCATTGAAGTTGCCGCGCCGGTAGAGCAGCGAATCCGTCCGGCCGATTTCCTTCGCGAGATCGGCCGCATAGGGCGCGCGCACCTTGGAGATCAGCGCGGCCATGTCGGCATCGGGGGCGATCGCGTCCGAGAAGACCGGCATCAGCTTGAAGCGGATGTCGGAGACCTTGCCGTCCTTGGTGGCGATGTCGAGCCGCGAGACGAATTTGCCATGCGAGCCCGAGCCGACGAGCACGGTGTCGCCGACGCGGATCAGGCCCGGCATCGCGTCATGGGTGTGGGCGGTGAGGATGATGTCGAGGCCCTTGACCCGCGAGGCGAGCTTCTTGTCGACGTCGAAGCCGTTGTGGGAGAGCAGCACGACCACGGCGGCGCCCTCGCCCCGCGCCTCGTCGACCTGCTTCTGAATCTCCTCCTCGCGGATGCCGAACTCCCAGTCCGGGAACATCCAGCGCGGATTGGCGATGGCCGTGCGCGGCAGTGCCTGGCCGATCACCGCGACCTTGACGCCGCCCTTCGCGAAGACCTTGCGCGGCGGGAAGACCGGCTCGTTCCATTCCCGGTCCCTGATGTTCTGGGCGAGGAAGGCGAAGGGCGCGCTCTCGGCGATCTCCTTGACGCGCTCGGCGCCGAGCGTGAACTCCCAGTGCCCGACCATGGCGTCGGTCTTCAGGGCCGACATGACGTCGACCATGTCCTGCCCCTTGGTCTGGAGCGAGGACCAGCTGCCCTGCCAGGTGTCGCCGCCATCGAGCAGCAGCACCTTGTCGTCACCGCGCTCGGCCCTGACGGCCTTGACCAGCGTCGCGACGCGGTCGAACCCGCCCATCCGGCCATAGGTCTTCGCCAGGGCGACGAAGTCGTCCGAGGTCAGGGCGAAGGCGTCGGCGGAGCCGGCGGCGATCTTGAAATGCGCACGGAATTCGGCGTCGACGAGATGCGGCGGCTGGCCCCTGGCCGGGCCGACGCCGAGATTGATCGAGGGCTCGCGGAAATGCAGCGGCATCAGCTGCGCATGGATGTCGGTGACATGAAGGATCGTCAGCGTGCCCAGCGGATCGAAGCGCAGGATGTCGCTCTGCGCCAGCTTCTGCTGTGCCGCCGCCCGCCCGAGCGGGCCGAGCCCGGAGGCTGCCGCAATAGCCGCGGCGGCGGCCGTCGCCTGAAGAAATTCGCGTCTGGAGACCATGATTCACCTTCTGGGCGAGCGCGAAGCGCCACCCACCGGCGATGTCCTTGCGGACATCGCGCATCACCTCATCAGGAGTGTCGTCGGCCGGATCGGCCCGCTCAGCCGACGGTCAGCTTGTTCTTCGCGGTGTATTCGGAGCCGTCGTCATCCTTCCAGACGAAGGTGAACTCGCCCGATTCCGTCGCCTTGAAGAAGAACGACTGGTAAGGATTGGCGGAGATCGCCGGGTGCCAATCGGCCGCGAAGACGGGCTTGCCGTTGAAGCTCGCGCTGAACTTGTTGATGATCTTGCGCGGGATCGTCTTGCCCTGCGCGTCCTTGCGCTGGCCCGATTCCATCTCATGGGAGATCAGGGTCTTGATCTCGATCAGTTCGCCGGCAGCGGCCTTGGCCGGGACGCGGACACGCGGGGCGGGTTTGGTCGTCATGGCGTCATCCTCACCTGAAGTCGTTTTTTTTGTGGGGCGGTAGCGGGCCGGTCAGCCGCCGCAACCGCCGATGGTGACCTTCACATTGGCCTTGGCCATATGGAGGGAGCCGTTCGACATCTCGGCGACGCAGACGATGTTCTGGGTCTGGGCGAGGCGCATGCGGGTCGCGGCCGAAGCCTTGCCGCAGGCCGGCGTGAAGCTGTAGCTGACGATGCCCGGCTGCGGGTTGCCGTCGGCATAGATGTGGACGGCCTTGACGTAGTCGGCCTCCGTCATCGGGCTATCGACCTCGACATTGACCGGAACGACGAGGCCGTTCTCCGCGATCTCGGGGATATCGAGCTTGATCTTGCCCTCGGCCATGGTCTTGTCGCCATAGAGCTTCTTGATCTCCGCCATCACCATCTTCTCGTCGGCGAAGGCGAGGCGCGCGCCGAGAAGGCTCGCGAAGCCGGCGAGCGCGCCGGCCGTGAGGGTGCTGCGGCGGGTGAGACCCGCATTCGGGGTTGGCATCGGCTTCCTCCTTGGAAATGTTCTTGTTCCGCTCTTGACGGCATCGCCGCCACGCGATCATCATTTGCACGTATCGTGATATTGTTTTCTGTGAATGTAAAGTCCCTCCGACAGAGAGGGTATCAAACAAAGGTCGCGCTCGGCGGCCGATCGAGGAAACGAAAGGGCAAGAGATGAAGCTCCCCATCATCGGAGCGGCTGTGCTGGCGGCCGCCATGACATTGGCCGCCGGGCACCTGACCGCGCAGGCCCCGCCGCAGGACGACAGCGAGAAGGAGATCGAGCGCTATCGCCAGATGCTCTCGGACCCATTCTCGAATCCCGGCTTTCTCGCGGTTGATCGCGGCGAGGCGATCTGGGCCGAACCGCGGGGCACGAAGAATGTCTCGCTCGAGGCCTGTGATCTGGGCGAGGGTCCGGGCCAGCTCGAAGGCGCCTTCGCCAAGCTGCCGCGCTATTTCGCCGATGCGGACCGGGTGATGGACACCGAGCAGCGCCTGCTCTGGTGCATGGACAAGCTGCAGGGGCTGGACACCAAGGACATCGTCGCCCGCCGCTTCTCCGGCCCGGGCCGCGCCTCGGATCTCGAGGATCTCACCGCCTTCATCGCCAACAAGTCGAGCGGGATGAAGATCGAGCCGCAGCTCAGCCATCCCAAGGAGATCGAGATGGCGGCGGTCGGCGAAGAGCTGTTCTACCGCCGCGGCGGCGTGATGGATTTCTCCTGCGCCACCTGCCACGCCGAGGAAGGCAAGCGCATCCGCCTGCAGGGCCTGCCGAACCTCTCGACGCCTGGCGCCGCGGCACAGGCCACCATGGCGTCCTGGCCGACCTATCGTGTCTCGCAGAGCGCGCTGCGCACGATGCAGCACCGTCTCTGGGACTGCTACCGCCAGCAGCGCTGGCCGGTGCCCGAATACGCCTCCGACAGCCTGACCGCCTTGACGGTCTTCCTGCAGAAACAGGCCGCCGGCGGCGAGATCGCCGTGCCGTCGATCAAGCGCTGAGAGGGCGAGACGATGACCAGAACCGCTTTCGCCGCCGCGGCCTCCGCCGCCCTGCTGATCGCCGGCCCCGCCCTCGCCCAGCAGAAGCCGAGCCAGGCCACCATCGAGGCCTATGTCAAATCGACCTTTGGCAAGGCCTCCCCGGAATGGGTGGCCCGGATCACGCCCGACGAGTCGCTCGCCGTCTGCAACGCGACCCGCAACAACGTCACCTCCGCGCAATCGGAGGCGATCATCAAGCGCGAACTGGCCAAGGTCACCTATCCGGCCGACGGCAAGCTGCTCGGCGACTGGAAGAAGGGCTATGCGGTGGCCAATAACGGCCGCGGCGGCCAGTTTTCCGATCCGCCGGGAACCGTCGCCGGCGGCAACTGCTTCGCCTGCCACCAACTCGACCCCAAGGAGGTCAGCTACGGGACGCTCGGCCCCAGCCTCACCGCCTATGGCAAGGACCGGAAGTACGACGCCGAGGCGATGAAGGACGCCTATACCAAGATCTACAATTCGATGGCGGTGGTGCCCTGCTCGAACATGCCGCGCTTCGGCACCAACAAGGTGCTCGACGAGCAGCAGATCAAGGACGTGATGGCCTATCTGTTCGATCCGGAGTCGCCGGTGAACAAATAGGGGCTTCAGCCGCCGGCCGGCTTCTTCCCGGGCCAGTCGGCGAAGGCCCCGCGCTCATAGCCCTTCTCGCGCACGAAGCGGAACCAGGCGAGAAACTCGCGCGGATCGGGCAAGCCCGGCATCCGCGCGACCTCGCGGGCCGCGGTCGGCCTCGCGCCCAGCCCCTCGGCGGTTTCGGGAAAGAACTGGATCGAGGGCGTGCCCTCGATCGCATAACGCGCGGCGAAGGCCTTTTCGCCAGGCTTGCTGCCGTCGAAATCGGTGACCGGGCGCTGGCCGAGAATGTTGAGATGCAGGATCTCGAAATTCTCGCGGATGTAGCGCTCCGTCGCCGGGTCGGCGAGATGGACTTCGTGCATCCGGCGGCAGGCCGGGCAGCCCTTCAACCCCCAGAGGATAGCGAAGCGCTTCCCGGCGGCGGTAGCCGCCGCAAGGTCGTCGGCCAGATCCAGGAAGCTTTCGAGATACCAGTCCAGCTTGTAGAGCCCGTCCTCGCCGAGCGTGGCCCGCGCCGAGGCACTCGCCGGAAAGGCGGCACAGAGGCCGGCTGCGAGGATCGTGCGGCGCGTCTGCATGGCGAAACTCCCGACACGAAGCAGCCTTCGGTTCGTGACTGGAATAAACATACGAATACGACTATGTTACCGCAATGGGTTTCATCCGTTCCCGCACAGTGGCGCTCCTGGCTTTGCTCGCCCTCCTCGGCTCCGGCGTGGTGCCCGTGGCCGCGGCGGAGCTCGTCATGTTCACGCGCGAGGGCTGTCCCTGGTGCGCGCGCTTCGAACGCGAGGTCGCACCCGCCTACCATCTGACCGACGAAGGCAAGCGGGCGCCGCTGCGCCGCGTCGCGCTCAGGCCCGGCGGATCCACCCTCGCCGGGCTCGCCGCGCCCGTCATCGCCGCGCCGACCTTCGTGCTGATCGAGGATGGACAGGAAGCAGGCCGGATCACCGGCTATCAGGGCGACGACGCCTTCTGGGGATTGCTTGGCAAGATGCTTGCTGACATGCCAGGCCCTATTCACCGCAGCGGCGCCGCCGCGAAATTGGATTGACCATGAGCGCGATCGTATCAAAGGCCCTCGAAGCCGAGTTGCGTGACGGCGAGGAGTTCTCGGCCGAACTCGACCTGCTGATGCGCAAGGCCCGCAAGGCGAGCGACTTTCTCAAGGCGCTGTCGCATGAGAACCGTCTCCTCCTGCTCTGCCTGCTGGCCGAGCGCGAGCGCACGGTGACTGAGCTCGAGAACATCCTCTCGCTGCGCCAGCCCATGGTCTCGCAGCAACTGGCGCGGCTGCGCCTCGACCAGCTCGTAACCACCCGCCGCGATGGCAAGGCGGTCTATTACAGCCTGGCCAATGACGATGTCCGCCGGATGATTGCGGTGATCTACGACATCTTCTGTGGCCCGCCGGCGACGCCGGCCGTCGAGTGATGCCGGAGCGCCTTTCCCTGGTTTCGATCTGAGGCATGGCGCCGCTGCCGGCCTGGTCGATCGCGCTCGCGGGCATCGCCATCGGCGCGGCCTGCGGTTTCACGGCGAGGCGGGGGCGCCTGTGCTCCTTCGGCGCGATCGAGGATGTCTGGCTCGGCGGCGACACCCGCCGGATCCGCATCTTCGGCCTTGCGCTCGGCGTCGCCCTCCTCGGCACCCAGGCGATGGTCTGGGGCGGCGTGCTGAACCCCGCCCTTTCGACCTATGTTCCCAGCGCCATGCCCTGGTTTGCGATCCTGGTCGGCTCGACGCTGTTCGGCGTGGGCATGGCTCTGGTCGGCACCTGCGGCTTCGGATCGCTGGTGCGGCTCGGGACCGGCGACCTGCGCAGCCTGATCGTGATGATGGTATTCGGCGCGGCCGCCTATGCGACTCTGCGCGGCATACTCGCGCCCCTGCGGATCGACGGGCTGGAGGCGGTGGCGATCGGTGTTCCCGGCGCGGTGCAGGGCGACCTCTCCTCCGTTCTGGCCTGGTGGGGTTTCGGCGATCTGCGGCTGGTCATCGCCCTCGCTGCGGCCTCCGTTCTCGTTCTGGCCGTGGCGCTCGACGGACGGTTGCGGCGCTCGCCCCGTCTGCTGCTCGCGGGCGTGACGCTGGGCCTCGGCGTCGTGGCAGGCTGGTGGGCGACCGGGGTGGCGATCGACGAATTCGCGATCTCTTCCCGGCCCCAGAGCTTGACCTTCGTGTCGCCGGTCGGTCGGGCGCTCTATGCGGTCCTGACGACGCCCGAAGGCCTGCTGGATTTCGGCATCGGCTCGGTGATCGGCGTGGTGCTCGGATCATTCCTGTCGGCGCTGATGGATCGCGAGCTGCGCTGGGAGGCTTTCGACGACCATCACGAGATGCGTCGCCATCTGGTCGGTGCGGTGATGATGGGCGGCGGCGGCATCCTCGCCGGAGGCTGCACCATCGGTCAGGGTATCACGGCCGGCTCGATGATGGCCCTGTCCTGGCCGCTCGCGATCTTCGGCATGATGGTCGGTGCGCGAATGGGCATCGCCTTCCTGCTGGAAGGCTCGATCCGCCAGATCTTCCGGAACTGACGGCTGCCCTTGTTCTGCCTCAGCCCAAGACGGCCGTATAGCCGCGAAGGACCACGTAAACCCCGACGATGGCGACGATCGCGGCGAAGACCCGCGACAGCATCGTTTTGTGGCGCGAGAGGTGCCGGGCCAGCAACGTGCCGCCAAGACCACCGGCGACGCCACCCGCGACGAACAGGATGGCGATGCGCCAGTCGACAAGGCCCGACAGCGCATAGGAGGCGGCGGTTGTCGCACCGAAGGCGGTGACCGCGACCAGCGACGAGCCGATGGCCATGATCATCGGCATGCGCGCGGCGCCCATCAACCCCGGCACGATCAGAAAGCCGCCGCCGATGCCGAAGAAGCCGGACATCGCGCCGACAAGCCCACCCATTCCAAGCAGGCGCGGCAACAGCGTCGACGCGGTTGCCCGTCCGAGCGGCCTGAAACCTGAGCCGTCGCCCGCTTTGCGCACCAGCATCATCGCCGCGATCACGATCATCAGCACGCCGAACAGCAGCAACAGCTTCTGACCATCGAAGCGCTTGCCGATGGCCGACCCGGCGGCGGCTCCCGCGATCCCCGCGGTCGAGAACACCAGCGCACAGGGCCAGCGGACATGGCCGGCGCGGGCATGGCCGAGCAGATTGGCGAAGGCGCTGAGCGCGACCGCGACGGCGCTGGTGCCGATCGCGACATGCGGCGAGGCCACGCCCACGGCATAGACCAGCAGCGGCACGGCCAGGATCGAGCCGCCGCCTCCGATCAGTCCCAGAACGAAGCCCACCAGCGAGCCCGAGCCGACAGAGGCCAGATCGGCACCCGCGATCATGACGGCGCCGCCTGCTTCAGCGGTCGCATCAGGACTTGGCCACCGGACAGGTCCGGATGCCCAGCAACGTATAGGCCGGGCAGAACCGGAAGGCCGCCGTCGCCAGCATCGCCACACCCCAGACCGTCAGCGCGCATTTCCAGGCTCCCCAAGACGCGACCATCCCGGCGAAAGGTGGAACGAAGACGGCGGCGACGAGCAGCGCTCCCAGGAGGAATCGAAGGGTGCGATCGAGTGCGCCTACATTGGTCATAACTGTCTCTCCGGTGATGAATCCAAAACTCGAAACATGCGAATATTTGCATTTAAAAACGTCAATGGGGCTGTTCAGCGGCACCTGCGACGCCTAGGCAGCCCTCGCCAGAACGCGGTCATGCAGGAGCATGCCCGCGATCATCGCCACGATGAACAGCAGGACCGGTGTCAGTCCCGTCGTCAGGGCCGACAGCGCCGGACCGGGGCAAAAACCGGCCAGCCCCCAGCCGATGCCGAACAGCACCGAACCGCCGATCAGGCGGGCATCGATGTCGGTCCGCTCAGGGATCTGGAACTGCGTGTCGAAAACCGGCCGCTGCAGGCGCCGCTGGATCGTGACGGCGATGAAGGCGATGCAGACCGCCCCGCCCAGTACGAACATCAGGCTCGGGTCCCACCGTCCGCTGGCGATGTCGAGGAAGCCCAGCACGCGGGCCGGATCGACCATGCCCGAAAGCGACAGGCCGTAGCCGAAGAGCGAACCCGACAGGAGCGCCACGGTGATGCGGGCGATGGCGAGCGGGCTCATGACAGCATCCCCGAAAGAGTGGCCGTCGCCACTCCGGCGCCGAGGAAGCTCAGCGTGGCGACCATCGAGCGTTTCGACAGACGCGCCAGGCCGAGAATACCGTGACCGGAGGTGCAGCCCGAACCCATCCGGGTTCCGATGCCGACCAGAAGCCCCGCGACGATGATCACGGGCCAGGACGCAGAAACCGTCATGGCCGGGAGCGCGCCATGGATCGTGGCATAAATCGCGGGACCGGCGAGAAGCCCGGCGACGAAGGCGCCGTTGACCCAGGCCTGAAGACCGCCGAGCAGGCGCCCGACGATGCCGCTGATACCGGCGATGCGACCGTTGAGCAGCAGCAGCATCCCGGCCGAGAGGCCGAGCACCATGCCGCCGAACAGCGAAGGCCAATAGGCGCTCATGAAACATCGTCCTTCTGACAGAAAATATCGTACAGCGCCGCGATCAGCTGCGCGGCCTTCTGCTGCGTCAGGCGGTAGAAGATCTGTTTGCCGTCGCGGCGGGTCTCGGCGATGTCGGTCTCCCTGAGAATGCCGAGCTGCTGCGACAGCGTCGGCTGGTGAATGTCGAGCAGGCTCTCCAGTTCGCCGACGGAATACTCCCCTTCCGCAAGCTTGCAGGCGAGCATCAGGCGGACGGGGTGAGCCATCACCTTCAGCAGGGCAGCGACCTCCTCGGCGCGCGCCGCCATCGCGTGACGGGCGTCGGCCTCCATCGGTGACGGCGCGCCGCTCACCAGACCGCCCCCGGCAGAGCGTTGAGCGGGATCTTGAGATAGCGCCGCCCGTCATTCTCCGGCTCCGGCAGGCGGCCGCCGCGCAGATTGATCTGGAGCGAGGGCAGGATCAGCTTGGGCATGGGCAACGTCGCGTCGCGGGCCTCGCGCAGCGCGATGAAGCGCTCCTGCGTCATGTCGACGAGATGGCCATTGCTGGCCTTCTGCTCGCCGACCGTGCTCTCCCAGCGCGCATGGCGCCCGTTCGGCTCGTAATCATGCCCGGTGAACAGCCGCGTATCGTCGAGTAACGCCAGGATGTCCTGGATGGAGGCCCAGAGCGCTTTTGCACTGCCGCCGGGAAAATCCGCTCGCGCCGTGCCGGAATCGGGCATGAAAATGGTATCGTGAACGAAGGCGGCGTCGCCGATGACATAAGTCACGGAGGCCAGCGTGTGCCCCGGCGAGAAGAGCACGCGCCCGGCGAGACTGCCGAGCTTGAACCGATCTCCCGCCTCGAACAGCCGGTCCCATTGCGAGCCGTCCGTCTCCAGGGCGGGCCAGTTGTAGAGACGCCGCCACAATGTCTGGATCTCTGTCACGCGGGCGCCGATTGCCATGGGCGCACCCGTCTTCTGCTTGAGGTATTGGGCCGCCGAGAAATGGTCGGCATGGGGGTGGGTGTCGAGGATCCACTCGACCGTCAGGCCCTGTTCGGCCACAAAGGCGAGGATCGCATCGGCATGCGTCGTCCGAGTCGCACCCGACTTCTCGTCGAAATCATGCACCGGGTCGATGATCGCGCAGCAATGCGTCGCCGGATCCCAGACGACATACTGAATGCTGCCGGTGCGGGCATCATGGAAGCCCTTCACGCGCGGCGTCCGCGTGCGGTCCCGGTCGATCCAGGCCTTCGCAGCGGACAGGTCGAAGCCAAGCCGCGCACCGAAGGGAGCAATGTCCTCCGCTCGCATCCGCCCGTCCAGCACCTCGCCGAGGACATGCAGGATCGCGACGCGCGTGCCGGAGCGGCAATGCGCATAGACGGGCCCCTTCATGGCGGCCACTTCGGTCTGGAACGCCCTGATGTCGGCCTCGGTGATCGTCTCGGACCGCACCGGGACATAGGCGTAGCCCAGCCCGGCTTCCCGCGCGATCAGGGCCGCGCGCTCATGGTCGATCTGCCCACCCTCCTCGCCATCGGGCCGGACATTGACGACGCCGGCGAAAGACGAGCCGGAGAGCCCGGCAAAGGTGGCCGCATCGGGCTGGCCGGCGGCCGTCAAGGTGGGAGAGATTTCGATCGCGGCCACGACATCCTCACATAGACATTATACGATTAAACATAATGTATATCCAACGGGTCGATCAGGCAAGGGGCTGAATCTCCTCCCGCATCGCGCAGCGCTCAGGCCGGCGGCGACAGCTTCTCGGGGCCGTCGGGAAGCCCGCCGCAGAAGCTGACGACGTTGAGGCTGATCAATTTGACGCGGCGTCTCGTGGGATCGGCGGTCGGCGTGCCCTGCCGGAGCGCCGCTCCAGCGGTGCGTGGACAGGCTGCACGCCGTGAAGCGGCCGCCCTGCTCGGTTTGGTCCTCTCGCGAGGCCCGAAACATCGAGCCGAACCAACCGGCACTGAGCAACGGAGCGCCATTGACGCAGGCAGATTGCGGGCGCTGCAAGAGATCGAGGACGGACGCTAAGCAACCAGATCGGAACGGCCATGTCCGGCGGCGTTTTCAGTGCCGCCAGCATCCCGCTTGCATGGCCATGACGAAGACACCGCAGGAGACCGCTTCATGAACATGCGCCAGATCGAGGCGTTCGCAGCCGTGATGAAGGCGGGCACGGTGTCGAGGGCGGCTGAAATCATCGGGGTCAGCCAGCCTGCCACCAGCCGTCTGATTGCGGATCTCGAACGATCGCTGGGCTTCAGCCTGTTCAGCCGTGTGCGAAGTCGAATCATCCCGACTCCGGAGGGTCGTCTCTTCTACGAGGACGTCGAGGCGAGTTTCCGCGGCATGGACCGCCTGCGCTCGACCGCGGCGCGCATCCGCGACAGCGGCGCCGGCGAGATCAGGATCGCCAGCCTCTCCTCGCTCAGCGGCTCGGTCGTCCCCAAGGCGATCGTGAAATTCCGCACCCGCTGGCCCGATGCGACGGTGACGCTGATGGTCCAGTCCTCCCGCGACGTGCGTGACGGCGTTGCGAGTGGAGCCTACGATCTTGGATTGGCGGCGGACGAAATCGAACTTGCCGGTATCGAGCAACAGATTTTCGTCCAGCCGCGCGAGCTCTGCGCCCTGCCACCCGGCCATCCCCTGGTCGGGCGCGAGGTCATCCGGCCTCACGATCTCTCCGGACGCGATTTCATCGCCTATGTGCCAGAGGATCGGGTGCGCCGGCGCTTCGAGATGATCTTTCGTGAGGCCGGTGTCCCGATGCCGCGAATCGTCGTCGAGACCCTCTATGCTTCCACCGTCTATGCGATGGTGGCCGAGGGGATCGGAGCGGGCCTGCTGACCAACTATGCGGTCGCGGGCTTCGACCAGAGCCGGGTCGTGCTGCGGCCGTTCGAACCGGTCGTCAACAGCCGCACCCTGCTCATCCGCCCGCCGGAGCGGCCCAAGTCGCAACTCGTGCGCGACTTCATCGACTGCCTAATGGAGTCGCGCTGAGTACGGCGCGCCAGGGCCGTCGCGAATCGTCCATAACGCCACCGCATAAGCTCATCCGGGCAGATGATTGCCGGGCCTTCGACGGTGCTGCAGCATGGGGTCCAGCCTGACACCACGCTCGCAAACCGGGAGACCGATCATGGGATTGCCTGTGCCGCTGTCGACCGACGGCTTCTTCGGTCAACGCGCCGCCCGGCATTTCGGCGTGCGCGGCCAGGACGTCAGCACACTGAGGCTCGAGGGCGAACTGTCGCTGGTGGCGACGCGGCTGACCTGCGGCGAGAGGCGGCGCGAACGCACGCGGCCAGCCCCGCCCGATGCGGCCTTTTCGCTGCTCTGTCCGATCGACCGGCTCGACGGCCACAGCTGCTGGGTGGGGGGTGAGCCGCAACATCACGGGCCGCTGCCCGCTGGCTCTGTCAGCCTGACCGATCTGCGCGACAAGCCGCAATGGCAGCTCTGCGGCCGGGTCGATGCGCTGCAGATCTACATCCCCGTCAGGGCGCTGGCCGCGGTCGGCGAGCGTCGCTCCCAGTCTGTCGGCAGCCTGCGCTGCGATGCCGGGCGGCCGGACCCAATCCTGGCCGGCCTGTGCGACACGCTGATGCGCGCCGCCCAGTCGACCGGCTCCAACACGCTGCTGATCGACCAGCTCGCGATCTGCCTCCTGACCCATGTCGCGGAGGTCTATGGCGGTCCCGGCTGCGCCGAAGAACGGGCAGGCGGGCGGCTCGCACCCTGGCAGGAGCGCCGGGCCAAGGAGATCATGTCCGCGCGGCTGGCATCCGAACTGACGATTTCCCAGCTGGCGAGCGAATGCCGCCTCACCGCCAGCCATTTCGCCCGAGCCTTCCGGCGCAGCACGGGCGTCGCGCCGCAGCGCTATCTGATGCAGCTGCGGGTCGACGAGGCGAAGCAACATCTCGCGGCCGCCCACCTCCCGATTTCCGACATCGCGTTGATCTGCGGCTTCGGCGACCAGAGCCATCTGACCCGCGTCTTCAAGCAGCTCGTCGGGATGCCGCCCGGTGCCTGGCGGCGGCGGCTCGAGCCGGCCGCCGACATCCCCCGCCTGTCCGCCTGATCCGCGGGCGGCCGGCGTCTCCCGCCAGCCGCCCGGACCGGGCTCGGTTCAGGCCACCTTGGCCGGGTTGGGGCCGATGCGCTCGCCATGCGCGACACGCTCGGGCGCGCCATGGACCATGGTGTAGGCGTAGTCGATGCCCATGCCATAGGCGCCGGAATGCTCCTTGGCGATCGCGACGACGGCGTCATAAGTGTCGCGGCGGGCCCAGTCGCGCTGCCATTCGAGCAGCACTTGCTGCCAGGTCACCGGCACGACGCCGGCCTGAACCATGCGGTCCATCGCGTATTTGTGGGCGTCGGCCGAGGTGCCGCCGGAGGCGTCGGCGACCATGTAGATCTCATAGCCGCCCTCCAGCATGGCGCAGAGCGCGAAGGTGGTGTTGCAGACCTCGGTCCAGAGTCCCGAGACGACGACCTTCCTGCGGCCGTTGGCGGCGAGCGCGTCGCGGACGTTCTGGTCGTCCCAGGAGTTCATCGAGGTCCGCTCGAGGATCTTGCTCTCGGGAAAGACGGCGAGAAGCTCGGGATAGGTGTGCCCCGAGAAGCTCGTGGTTTCGACGGTTGTGATGGTCGTCGGGATGCCGAAGACCTTCGCCGCCTTGGCGAGGCCGACGACATTGTTCTTCAGCGCCTGACGATCGATCGACTGTACGCCGAAGGCCATCTGCGGCTGCTGGTCGATGAAGATCATCTGGCTGTTCTGGGGAGTCAGGACTTCGAGATAGCCGGACATGGTCGTCTCCTTGGGTTGGGATGGAAGGCTGATGCAGGGGATCTCCCCGTCACGCGGGCGTCGGGCGCAGATCGAGGAAATGGCGCACGACGGGCGGGGCATCGCCGAGATGGAAGCGTCTGACCTGCTGCTGCAGATCGGCATCGGCTTTCGACACCCGTTTGTGCTGGCGCAGATGCTCAGCCCAGGACGAGACGACGAACCACTCGACCAGCGTCTCCGGGTCGGCGGTGTCTTCGGTGATGCCCCAGTCATGGGCGCCGTCGCGACGACGTGCGACGGCGAGACGCCGGATCGCCGCGACGAACGCTTCACGATCCGTCGCCTGAACCCGGTATTCGATCAGGATCAGAACGGGACCGCGGTCAGGCGCGACGCTGCTGGCCACCAGAGGCTCGGGCCAGTGGTTCGACGGCGCCAGATCCGCTTCGCCAGCGGGAAGCCTCACCCGGTGCATGACGATCGCAGCGACCAACAGGCCGCCTGCTGCGATCACCAGCGTTCCCCGCAGGCCCGCGGCCTCGGCGACCGTGCCCCAGCTCAGGCTGCCCGCCGTCATCGCGCCGTTGAAGACGGTCAGATAGACCGCCAGCGCCCGACCGCGCACCCAGTTCGGCAGGATCGATTGCGCTACGCCGTTGAGCGTCGTCAGGGCGATGATCCAGGCCGCGCCGAGCAGCATCAGGATCGCCACGGCGATCCCTTGCGGGGGCGCCAGCGCCAGCGTGGCCATGACCGCCGCGGTGACGATGCCCGCCAGTAGCAGCAAGCCATCGGCATCGAAGCGCGCCCGCAACCGCGGTAGCAGGAGGGCGCCGATGATGGCGCCTGCGCCGACCGCGCCGAGCAGGATGCCATAGAAGCCGGCTCCGCCGCCCAGGAGATTGCGCGCAACGAGCGGCAGCAGTGCCCAGACGGCGCTGGCGCAGGCGAAGAACACCGCGGCGCGCAGCAGCACGACATGCAGCTCGCGGCTCGCCCGCGCATAGCGTAGCCCGGCGATGAAAGCGCCTGTGAAGCGCTCGGACAGGGCATCGTCGGCTTGGGGCGCGCGCCGCCACCAGATCAGGGCGGCGATCACGACGACATAGCTCAGCACGTCGGCGCCATAGGTGAAGCCGGCGCCGAGCGTGGCCAGGATCAGGCCACCCAGCGCCGGCCCGATGGCGCGGGAGATGTTGATGCCCAGCGAATTGAGCGCGACCGCACTCTTGAGATCGGGCTTCTCGACCAGTTCGGGCACGATCGCCTGCCAGGTCGGTGCCATCAGGGCGGCCCCGATGCCCCCCAAAAAGGTGAGAGCGACGAGCGAACTCACGCTCAGGAGCCCGGCGGTCGAGAGGAGCATCAGCGACAGGCTGACGAGGCCGAGCAGGAACTGGATCGCGATCAGGAATTTGCGGCGGTCGAGAATGTCCGAGAGCACGCCGGCCGGGATCGCCAGCAGGAAGATCGGCAGCGTGGCAGCCGCCTGGACGAGTGCGACCGCCGCCGGCGCCCCCGACAGATCGGTGACGAGCCAGGCGCTGGCGACGTCGCGCATGAAGGAGCCGACATTGCCGATGATCGTCGCCGCCCAGAGCACGGCGAAGACGCGCCCGCGCAGCGGCGCGAAGGCCGATGCCTGTGCCGGCTTGCTCTCGGGCGTGCTCATCGTGCCCCCTCAGACGGCCCAGCAGGCGCAGCCGAGCGCGCCCCAAAAGCTTTTGAGGTCGGAGATCGGCAGCGTGCTCGCCCAGGCGCCGGCATGGTCGTGGCCATGGACGCCGCAGGAACTGGCGCAGCCGCAGGCGGTCATCGCGTTCCGACGCAGGGAGTTCTTGCCCGCGCCGTCCGGCTCGCCCCAGGCGCCATAACCCCTGAAGGTTCGCACCGGCGACCAGTCCGGCATCGCCGGCGGCAGCTTGGTCTCGTCGAGCGACGCGAAATCGCCGGCGCCGTAGACGATGCGGCCGCCGACGACGGTCAGCTCGGCCGATATGTAGGAGATCTCGTCCTCCGGGCAGGAGAAGAAGTCGCGGTCCGGCACGATCAGATCGGCGAGCTGGCCGACCGCAATGCGGCCCTTCTTGCCCTCCTCGTTGGAGAACCAGGTGACGTTCTCCGTCCACATGCGCAGCGCGGTCTCGCGGTCGAGGCAGTTGCGCTCGGGCGTGAGGCGCAGGCCCCCCAGCGTGCGGCCGGTGATGAGCCAGGCCAGCGAGACCCATGGATTGTAGGAGGCGACGCGGGTGGCGTCCGTGCCGGCGGAGGTTTTGATGCCCTTCTCCAGCATACGCGCGACCGGAGGCGTCGCTTGCGCGGCGTCCAGCCCGTAGCGCTCGACGAAATACTCGCCCTGGAAGGCCATGCGGTGCTGCACGGCGACGCCCCCGCCGAGCGCCGCGACCCGATCGATCGAGCGTTCCGAGATCGTCTCGGCATGGTCGAAGAACCAGTTCAGCCCCGCGAGCGGAATGTCCCGGTCGACCTTCTCGAAGACGTCGAGCGCGCGCGAGATCGTCTCGTCATAGGTCGCGTGCATCCGCCAGGGCCAGCGGTTCTGCGCGAGGATGCGCACCACGCCCTCGAGGTCGTCCTCCATCTGCGGCGGCATGTCGGGCCGCGGCTGGCGGAAATCCTCGAAATCGGCAGCCGAGAACACCAGCATCTCGCCGGCGCCGTTGTGGCGGAAATAGTCGTCGCCCTGCTTGTAGGTGGAAGTCTTCGTCCAGTTGAGGAAGTCCTCCTTCTCCTGCCCAGCCTTCTGCGTGAACAGGTTGTAGGCGAGGCGGATGGTCAGCTGGTTCTCGTCGGCGAGCTGCTGGATGACCGCGTAGTCGTCAGGGTAATTCTGGAAGCCGCCGCCGGCATCGATCGCGCCGGTGACGCCGAGGCGGTTGAGCTCGCGCATGAAATGGCGCGTGGAGTTGAGCTGGTAGTCGAGGGGTAGCTTCGGCCCCCTGGCCAGCGTCGCATAGAGGATACCGGCATTGGGCTTGGCGAGCAGCAGACCGGTCGGGTTGCCGGCCGAGTCGCGCGTGATCTCGCCGCCCGGCGGGTTCGGGGTCGCCTTCGTGTAGCCGACAGCCCGCAGTGCCGCGCCGTTGAGCAGCGCGCGGTCGTAGAGATGCAGCAGGAAGACCGGCGTGTCCGGAGCGACCGCGTTGATCTCCTCGATCGTCGGCAGGCGCTTCTCGGCGAACTGATGCTCGGTGAAACCACCGACGACACGCACCCATTGCGGCGGCGGTGTCACCGCGACCTGGCGCCTGAGCATGTCCATCGCGTCGGCGAGCGAACGCATCCCGTCCCAGCGCAGCTCCATGTTGAAGTTCAGGCCGCCGCGGATAATGTGGAGATGGTTGTCGATCAGCCCGGGCAGCACCCGCCTGCCCTTCAGGTCGACGATCGTCGTCGCCGCCCCGGCCTGCGCCATCACCTCGGCCTCGTCGCCGACCGCGACGAAACGGCCGTCCCGGATCGCGGCGGCGCTGGCGACCGGATTGCTGCGGTCCAGCGTCGTGATCCGGCCATTGCGCAGGATCAGCTCGGCGGCCATGGCGGGCTCCTTCATCAGCCGCGCTCCCGCTCGCCGGAGGGGCTGCGGCGTCCGTCCCCGGCCGGGAGATGGCCAAAGACATGCGGGCGGACCTGCCGGTGCCAGGAGTGGCCGGCCGGCTCGCGGCTCCACAGACCCTTCAGCAGCGGCGGCACCTGCTCGCCCACGAGGATGCCGAGCAGACCAACCAGCGCGACGACCGGCGGCGCTGGCGAGCGGACATTGATCAGGCCGTAGATGACGCCGACCAGCAGCCCTGCCCCGAGCGACAGCAGATAGATCTTCATCACCGCCCCCCTCGGCCTCGGCGCGTCCCGCGCCGGCTCGACCCTCTCAGCCAAGGTGGCGAGTGGCCTCTGCGGCGTCTTGTCCGGATCGGCGGCGCTTTGTCGGAATCCGTCGGCGCGGGGGAATGGGCGGGTTGAGCCGATGCCCTCCGGCCTCGTCGGCGGCCGCAGGGGGCGGCAAAAGATGAGGGCTTTGTCCAAGACACGGCCCGCAAACGGGCGTCTCCTCGCCCTCGCTAGCACCGCGTGCCGCGTCAAGACGGCGCGCGCGGGGAGATGCCGATGTCGCCAGTCAGCGGGCGTGGCCTGCATCACGTCACGGCCGTCGCCACGGACCCCACACGCAACCTCGCCTTCTACCGCGACGTGCTGGGCCTGCGCCTCGAGAAGCGCACGGTGACCCATGAGGACCCCGGCGCCTATCATCTGATCTATGGTCAAAATCGCGGCCTGCCCGGCGGTCACCTGACCTTCTTCTCCTGGCCCAGCTCGGCCCCCGCGCCCCGGCGGCCGGACGAGACCGAGTTCGTCTCCTTCGCGATCGACCCTTCGACGTTCGGCTGGTGGGAGGAGCATCTCGGCCGGTCGTCGGTGGACTGCCGCAGGGGCGCCCTGCCGTCGGGCGAGGCCGCGCTGCTGCTGGAGGATCCGGACGGCCTGAAGCTGGCGCTGGTCGGCGGCACGGCTGGCTGGGCGGCTGATAGTGCCATGCCGGCTCCTGCAGCGATCCGTGGGCTTCATGCGGTCGCGCTGAGCCTGCGGGCCGCCGATCTGATGGCCGCGATCCTGACGCGGGTGCTGGGCTACCGCGCGACCGGCCGGTATGGCGACTGGAGCGGCTTTGCGGCACATGACGAGGCGGGCGGCGCGTTCTGGCTTCACCACCGCAGCGAGGATGGGCGGGCGCGGCTGGGAGCCGGGGCCCTCCATCACGTCGCCTTCCGCGCGCGGGACGGTGTTCATCAGGCGGATATCGCCGCGCGGCTCGGGCGCCTCTTCGGGATCGAGGCCGGACCTGTGAAGGACCGCTTCTACTTCCGCTCCGTCGATTTCCGCGGGCCGGACGGGATCCTGATCGAGATCGCCACCGACGGGCCGGGCCTGCTGATTGACGAGCGTCCGGATGACCTCGGCCGTCGCCTGGCGTTGCCACCGGACCTGGAGATGCGCCGCGCAGAATTGCTGCGCCTGCTGCCGCCGCTGGACTGAGCGACGACGCGGGCTGTGGGCTCGCGCCGTTCGCGGTTGCGGCGAGGACGGGCCTGCGCCCTGCCCTCGCCGCTATCCGTGGTGTCAGAGGCGTCTCAGCCCTTCACGAATGCCAGCAGGTCGGGGTTGATGACGTCGGCATTGACCGTCAGCATGCCGTGCGAAAAGCCCTTGTAGACCTTCAGCGTGCCGTTCTTCAGCAGCTTGACCGAAATCTCGGCGCTGGCCGCGATCGGCACGATCTGGTCGTCGTCGCCATGCATCACCAGCGTGGGCACGGTGATGGCCTGGAGATCGTCGGTCTGGTCGGTCTCGGAGAAGGCCTTGATGCCGTCATAATGCGCCTTGGCGCCGCCATTCATGCCCTGGCGCCACCAGTTCAGGATGACGCCCTGATCGACCTTCGCGCCGTCGCGGTTGAAGCCGTAGAAGGGGCCGGACGGCAGATCGTGGAAGAACTGGGCCCGGTTGTCGGCGAGCGCCTTGCGCAGACCGTCGAAGACCGAGATCGGCAGCCCGCCGGGATAGCGCTCCGTCTTGAGCATGATCGGCGGAATGGCCGAGACCAGAACGGCCTTGGCGACGCGGCCCTGCGGCTCGCCGAATTTTGCGACATAGCGGGCGACTTCGCCGCCGCCGGTCGAGTGGCCGATATGCACGGACTGGCGCAGGTCGAGATGCTCGGCGACGGCCGACGCGTCGGCGGCGTAATGGTCGATGTCGTGGCCGGTGTCGACCTGGGTCGAACGGCCATGGCCGCGCCGGTCATGGGCGACGACGCGATAGCCGTGGCTGAGGAAGAACAGCATCTGGTTATCCCAGTCGTCGCTGCTGAGCGGCCAGCCATGGTGGAACATGATCGGCTGGGCGTCCTTCGGGCCCCAGTCCTTGTAGAAGATGTCGACGCCGTCCTTGGTCTTCACGAACCCGCTGCTCATCTGCTGCATCCTTGTCTCGGGAGGGGCTGGCGCGATTGCCTGCGGGAGAACGCATTCGGTCCGGTCCGCGTTCACCTCGCGCGGAAGAGGTAAGCCCCCCTGCCCGCCGGGGATTGCAGATTAGCGTCGCGGCTTGGCTGGATTTGCGCTGACAGTCGGCTCGCCAGGCCCGCAGGCTGCTCGAGACGCACCGCGACCGGGCGCATCACCGGCGATCGATCTCCTTGTGGAGCGCGGGCACACCGGAACCGACAGCTGCGATCTCCGTTTCGCTGCCACAGGAGGATTGCCATGGCCAGCGGCTGGGCTCCGGACGGAGCCGTTCAGGACCAGATCGACGATTCCGTCTCCGACGCTGTCAGGCTGGCCCGCTCGCGCCTGCCGACGGGGCCGGGCGAGATCCACTGCCAGCAATGCGGCGACGAGATTCCGCCGGCGCGGCGCGCCGCCATGCCCGGCGCACGGCTCTGCGTGGATTGCCAGTCGGGACATGACCGCCCGGCCCTGGCGTCCGCCTATACCCGCCGCGCCAGCCCAGCCGGATAGACCATTTGGCGGGATGATCCGGTCAGTCTTTCGAGAGACCTGGGACCCGGCACCCATCCGCGCATGGGTGGGCGAAAGGCCTCGAGAGAGCCGCTGGCGCATCACAGGCCGCATACCCGCCAGGGTGGCATGCTTGAGCAGCGTTGGGTGATCTCAAGCCCTTCGCGTCCGTACCGATAGATAAGGCGTGGTCATCACGCGCGTGGCTCAAATCTCCCGCGCGTCCAGAGCCCGGTAAAGCGGCAGGGCCAGCGGCGCGATGCGGCGGACGAGGTCGCGCATCGGCTGGGCCTTCGGCTCCGACAGCGGCAGGCCGAGCGTTTCGACTTGCACGCCCTGCGTCGCCCGCGCGAGCTCACGTCCCAGCGATACGGATAGCGCCACCGCCCGGCCATTGCAGCCGACCCAGCCGAAGGCGTCCGGCCCCAGCCGGTGGATGCGCGGATAGCCCGGCACCTGCGGTTTCAGCACATCGTCCGGCGTCATGCCGATATAGCCGGACCAGACATAATCGAAGGAGACTTCGCCCAGTTGCGGCCACAGACGCAGCAGCCGCTCGGCCACCGGCTTGCGCAGATTGTCGCCGCCGGCCCCGGGAAACACCGCCGCGCCGCCCGTCACCAGCCGGTTGCGCGCGTCCCAGCGGGCGAAATAGAGCTCGCGATGCGTGTCCGACATCGCCTGCCGATCGGGAATGATCGTCTTGGCGATGTTGTCGCTGATCGGTTGGGTCGCCATCTGCCAGGACAGCACCGGAACGACCTCCGCGGCGATCGCGGGAGCGAGTCCGCCTTCGAATGCGTCCGTATAGGCATTGGTCGCCAGCACCAGCGCGCGGGCCGTGACCGAGCCCTTGGCGGTCTTCACCAGCCAGCGCTCGCCCTGGCGCGTCATGCCGGCAACGGGCGAGCGGGCATAGATGACGGCGCCGAGCGTGAGTGCGATCTGGGACAGGCCGCGCGCCAGCGCGAGCGGGTTGATATGGCCGCCTGTGCGGTTCCAGAAACCGCCGAACCAGGCCTCCGAGCCGGTCATCCGCGCGGTCGCGGCCTTGTCGAGCAACTCGACCGGCGCGCCGATCGAAGACCATTCACGCACCCGCTTCTCGGCCAGCTTGAAGCGGCCCGGCGAATGCACCGGCTGAACCCAGCCCGCCTGCTCGGCTTCGGCGGCAATGTCGTATCTTCTGATGGTGTCGAACAGATACTGCGCACTGTCGCGCAGCACCGCGTTGAAGCGCTCGCCTGCCTCGCCATGGCGCGCCACCATGGCGGAGGGATCATGCCCGGCCAGCGTCGGAATGACCTGGCCGTTGTTGCGGCCCGACGCCCCCCAGCCAGGCTCGGCCGCCTCGACCACCACGACCTCGACCCCGGCCTCGCGCAGATGGATCGCCGTCGACAGGCCGGTGAAGCCGGCACCGATCACCACGACATCCGCCTGCACCTCGCCCTCCAGCGCGGGCAGGGCCGGGCCGGCCGGAGCGGTCGCCGCCCAGAGCGAGGGCGGCCAGGTGACGGGGGCAGAGGCGGACATGGGCTGAACTTCCCGAGGCGGCGACAGGGGCACCAGGACGGCGCGTGAATCCATCCTTGCCACCTCGCGGCGCGGACGCAAGGGGCACCTTTTCGCGCCGGCGAGGCGTGGAGTATGCCCTTCTCCTAAACGCCCCCGTTGCGCGCGATTTGTTCCAAAAACGTCGATATATCATTCTGTCCTTGGAATATTCATCCACGTCTCGCTATGTTTGCAGCGCAGCAGGGGGCTGTCGGGACGGAGCGACCGGGCGATTGCGCCCCGGCCGCGCTTCGGCTGAACTCTCTCCCCCGTCGGCTTTCGACCAAGGGTCTCCCATGTCGCTCCAGCACATCCTCGGCCTCGACCATGTCGTGGTCACCGTCCGTGATCTCGACGCAGCCGCTGCGCAGTGGCGGGCGCTCGGCTTCACCGTCTCGCCGCGCGGCACGCATTCGCCGATCCTGGGCACCGGCAACTACACGATCATGTTCGGCGACGACTATGTCGAGCTGCTCGGTATCCTGACCGAGACCGAGCAGAACAAGCCGACGCGCGACTATCTCGCCAAGCGCGAAGGCCTGGAGCGCGCCGCCTTGACCACGGACGACGCGGCGGCCGGCGCCGAGGAGCTGAAGAGCCGCGGCATCGAGGCGCTGGGGCCGATCCATTTCGGCCGGCCGGTCGAGCTGCCCGGCGGCGGCACCGGCGAGGCGCGCTTCAACGTCTTTCGCTGGCCGCTCGGCGAGCAGCCGGGGGGACTGCGCATCTTCGCCTGCCAGCATCTGACCCGCGAAACGGTCTGGATTCCCGAGCGTCAGCGCCACGCCAATGGCGCCAGCCGCATCCTGCGGCTCGAGGTGCTCGCGGCCGATCCTGCAGCGTCCGCCGCCCATCTCGGCCGGCTGATCGACGAACCCGCCCGGGCCGAGGGCGACGCCTGGCTGGTGCCGAGCGGCGGCCGGCGGGCCGATATCCTGTTCTACGACGCCGCCGCCCTCGCCCGGCGCTACCCGCAGGCCGTCCGCGACGGTGCCGCGCCGGAGGGCGCGGTGGCACTGGTCGTGGCGACGACCGACCTCGCGGCCGCCGAGGCCAGCCTCGGCGCCGCCGCCACGCCCCATGACGGCGCGCTCAGCGTGGCGGCGAGCGCCGCCAACGGCATCATCGTGAGCTTCCGCCCGCAATAACCCGCCTGCGCGATCGGGGGCCGGCCCGTTGACGCCCGCTCCCCCCGCGCCCATCGTTTCCCGTACGTGACCGCAGGACCGAGGATCTTCCCCATGGACATGACCCGCCGCGCCGCGCTTCTGACCAGCGCCGCCATCGCCTCCAGCGTCGCCTTTCCGATGCGCTCGCTCTTTGCCCAGGAGACGCCGCGCAAGGGCGGGGTCTTCACGGTCCATTACGGCGCCGAGCAGCGCCAGCTAAACCCGAGCCTCCAGGCCTCGACCGGCGTATACATCATCGGAGGCAAGATCCAGGAACAGCTCGTCGATCTCGACGCGGCGGGCAAGCCCGTGGGCGTGCTGGCGACGAGCTGGGAAGCCGCGCCCGACGGCAAGACCATCACCTTCAAGCTGCGCGAGGGCGTGAAGTGGCATGACGGTCGCCCCTTCACCTCGGCGGACGTGCAGTTCACCGCGATGGAGATGTGGAAGAAGATCCTCAACTACGGCACGACGCTGCAGCTCTTCCTCACCGCCGTCGACACGCCCGACCCGCTGACCGCGGTCTTCCGCTACGAGCGGCCGATGCCGCTGAACCTGCTGCTGCGCGCCCTGCCCGATCTCGGCTACATCTCGCCGCGCCACATCTACGAGGGCAAGGGCGACATCCGCCAGAACCCGGCCAATCTCGCGCCGATCGGCACCGGCCCGTTCAAGTTCGTCACCTATGAGCGCGGCCAGCACGTCATCGCCGACCGCAATCCCGACTACTGGCGTCCCAATGCACCTCATCTGGACCGCATCGTCTGGCGCGTCGTCACCGACCGCGCCGCCGCGGCCGCCCAGATGGAAGCCGGCCAGATCCATTACAGCCCGTTCTCGGGCCTGACGATCTCGGACGCGGCCCGCCTCGGCAAGGACCCACGCTTCATCGTCTCGACCAAGGGCAATGAGGGCAACGCCCGCACCAACACGATCGAGTTCAACTTCCGCCGCAAGGAGCTGGCCGACATCCGCGTCCGCCGCGCCATCGCCCATGCGCTCGACATCCCCTTCTTCATCGAGAACTTCCTCGGCGACTTCGCCAAGCGCGGCACCGGCCCGGTGCCCTCGGTCTCGACGGATTTTTACCCCGCCGACAACGGCCCGCAGTACCCCTTCGACAAGAAGCGCGCCGCGGCCCTGCTCGACGAGGCTGGCTTCAAGGCCGGCGCCGGCGGCACCCGCTTCTCGCTTCGTCTGCTGCCGGCGCCCTGGGGCGAGGACATCACCCTCTTCGCCACCTTCATCCAGCAGTCGCTGGCCGAGGTCGGCATCAAGGTCGAGGTCGTGCGCACGGATGGCGGCGGCTTCCTGAAGCAGGTCTATGACGAGCACGCCTTCGACCTCGCCACGGGCTGGCACCAGTACCGCAACGATCCGGCCGTCTCGACCACGGTCTGGTACCGCTCGGGCCAGCCCAAGGGCGCGCCCTGGACCAACCAGTGGGGCTGGACCGACGAGACCATCGACAAGATCATCGACGACGCGGCGACCGAGGTCGATCCGGCCAAGCGCAAGGCGCTCTATGGCGAGTTCGTCCGCCGCGCCAATACCGAGCTGCCGATCTGGACGCCGATCGAGCAGATCTTCCTGACCGCGATCAGCGCCAAGGCCCGCAACCACTCGAACACACCGCGCTGGGGCTCGAGCTCCTGGCACGATCTGTGGTTGGCCGAGTGAAGCCACCCGAACCTCACCGTCATCCTGGACAAGCCGCGAAGCGGCGCAGCTCCGGGATCCATCGAGGGCACCGACGCGTTCTATGATGGATCCCGGCTCTCCGCTTCACTTCGGCCAGGATGACGGCGTGTTTCCGAGCCGGAATCACAAACTCTCCTTGCTTTTGGAACCGCGTAACCAATGCGCATCCTGACCCTCGCGGGGCGGCGTCTCGCCGCCTCGATCCCGACACTGGTGCTGATCCTGATCGGGGTCTTCGTCCTGCTGCAATTCGCACCGGGCGACACGGTCGATGCGCTGATGGCGCAGATGGGCGGCGGCGACGCCGAGACCGCCAGGCAGTTGCGCCAGTATTACGGCCTCGACGTCTCCGCCTGGGCGCAGCTCGGCAATTATCTCTGGCGTCTGGTGCGGCTCGATCTCGGCTTCTCGGCGATCTACGGCAAGCCGGTCGCGACCGTCATCGCCGAGCGTCTGCCGGCGACGATCCTGCTGATGACCGCCTCTCTCTCGCTCGCCTTCTTCTTCGGCCTGATCTTCGGCGTCATCGCCGCGCGCGGCGTCAACCGCTGGCCCGACACGCTGATCTCGACGCTCGGCCTCGTCTTCTACGCCATGCCGACCTTCTGGTTCGGCCTGATGGCGATCGTCGTCTTCTCGATCTACCTGCAATGGCTGCCGGCCGGCGGCTTCGAGGACATCACGGTCGCCCACACGGGCCTCGCCCGTACGCTCGACATCGCCAGGCATCTCGTCCTGCCGACGCTCACGCTCGCGCTGTTCTACATGGCGATCTATCTGCGCATCATGCGCGGCTCGATGCTGGAGGTTCTGACGCTGGATTTCGTCCGCACCGCCCGCGCCAAGGGCATGGACGAGACCCGCGTCGTCGTCCGGCACGTCCTGCGCAATGCGCTGCTGCCGATGGTGACGCTGATCGGCCTGCAGGCCGGCACGATGCTCGGCGGCTCGGTGGTGGTCGAGAGCGTCTTCTCCCTGCCGGGGCTCGGCCGCCTCGCCTATGAATCGGTGATCCAGCGCGATCTCAACACGCTGCTCGGCATTGTCTTCGTCTCGGCGCTGCTCGTCATCACCGTCAACTTCATCGTCGACCTGCTCTACGCCCGGCTCGACCCGCGCATCACGACGGGGAGCTGACGCGATGTCCTTCCTGAAGCTCTATTTCCGCAGCCCGCCGGCGGTGATCGGCCTCCTGCTCCTGATGCTCGTGCTCGCCATGGCGATCAGCGCCGACTGGCTCTATCCGCGCGATCCCCTCGCACTCGCGGGGCGGCCGCTGATCTGGCCGTTCTCCAATCCCCGCTTCCTGCTCGGCACCGACAATTCCGGCCGCGACATCGCCGCCCAGATCTTTCACGGCGCGCGCATCTCACTGCTGATCGGCCTCGTCGCGACGCTGATCTCGGTGGTGATCGGCATCACGATCGGTGCCGTCGCCGGCTACTACGGCGACTGGGTCGACACCATCCTGATGCGCGTGACCGAAGCCTTCCAGACCCTGCCGAACTTCATCCTGCTGCTGGTGCTGGTCGCCGTCTTCGGTTCCACCATCACGACGGTCACGGTCGCGATCGGCATCGTCTCCTGGCCGGCCTCGGCGCGGCTGACGCGGGCCGAGTTCCTGTCGCTACGCAACCGCGAATTCGTGCAGGCCGGGCGGACGCTGGGCCTGCGCGACGTCAAGCTGATCTTCGGTGAGATCCTGCCCAACGCCCTGCCCCCGGTGATCGTCTATGCCAGCGTCGTCATGGCGATCGCGATCCTGCTCGAAAGCGCGCTGGCGTTCCTCAAGCTGTCGGACCCCAATGTCGCCTCCTGGGGCAATCTGATCGGCGCCGGCCGCGACGTGCTGCGGGTGCAGTGGTATGTCTCCGCCATTCCCGGCGTCGCCATTCTCGTCACCGTGCTGGCCGTCTCGCTCGTCGGACAGGGGCTGAACGATGCGCTGAACCCGAGGCTGAAGGGCCGATGAGCGCGATCCTGACCCTCGACGCGGTCAGCGTCAGCCTGCCTAGGAATGCCGACCGCCCCCATGCGATGAGCGAGGTCTCGCTGTCGCTCTCCGCCAACGAGATCCTCTGCGTCGTCGGCGAATCCGGCTCCGGCAAGTCGATGACGGCGAATGCTGTGATGCGGCTGCTGCCGCCCGGCGTTGCCATCGATGGCGGGCGCATCCTGTTCGAGGGCCGCGATCTCGCGGGCCTGAGCGAACCCGAGATGCGCAAGGTCCGCGGCGCCGGCATCGCCATGATCTTCCAGGAGCCGATGACGGCGCTGAATCCGCTGCGCACCATCGGCGACCAGATCGGCGAGATGTTCGAACTCCACACCGATCTCGGCAAGGCCGAGATCCGGGACAAGGTCCAGGCCCTGCTCGAAGAGGTGCGGATCCCCGACCCCGTCGCGGCGGCGAAAGCCTATCCGCACGAGCTTTCCGGCGGGCAGCGCCAGCGTGCGATGATCGCGATGGCGCTGGCGCTCGATCCCAGGGTGCTGATCGCCGACGAGCCGACGACGGCGCTCGACGTCACCACCCAGGCCCAGATCCTCGAGCTGATCCGCGACCTGCAGAAGCGCAAGGGCACGGCCGTCCTGTTCATCACCCATGATTTCGGCGTCGTCGCCGAGATCGCCGACCGCGTCGCGGTGATGAGCCAGGGCCGCGTCGTCGAGCAGGGCACGGCGGAAGTGGTGCTCGGCAACCCGCAGCACCCCTATACCAAGCAGCTCATTGCCGCTGTCCCGCCGCTGAAGGCTCCTGCTCCGCGCGAACTCGCGACCGAGTCGATCCTCGCCATCGAGCACGTCTCAAAGACCTATCGCACCGGCGGCTTTCTCGGCCGCGGCCAGCGCGTCACCCGTGCGGTCAAGGATGTGTCGCTCGTCCTGCCCAAGGGCGCGACGCTCGGCATCGTCGGCGAGTCCGGCTCGGGCAAGTCGACGCTGGCGCGCTGCCTGGTGCGCCTGATCGACCCCGAGAGCGGCGCCATCCGCATCGGCGGCACCGATATCGCCAGCCTCTCGAAATCCGAACTGCGCGCCGAGACGCGCCATATCCAGATGGTCTTCCAGGACCCCTTCGCCTCGCTCAACCCGCGCCGCAAGGCGGGAGACGCCGTCGCCCAGGGGCTGATCGTCCATGGCACGCCCCGCGCCGAGGCGCTGGCGCGGGCACGGGATCTCTTCGCGCTGGTCGGGCTCGACCCGGCGGCGACCGACCGCTACCCGCATGAGTTCTCCGGGGGCCAGCGCCAGCGCATCGGCCTGGCGCGCGCGCTCGCTCTCGAACCGCGCGTTCTGGTCGCCGACGAGCCGGTCTCCGCGCTCGACGTCTCGGTCCAGGCGCAGGTGCTGAAGCTGCTGGCCGATCTGCGCCAGCGCCTCGGCCTCTCGATCGTCTTCATTACCCACGACCTGCGCGTCGCCGCCCAGGTCTGCGATCTCGTGGCGGTGATGAAGAATGGCGAGGTCGTCGAGGCCGGCCCGATCGGACAGGTCTTCGGCGATCCGCAGCACGCCTATACGAGGGCGCTGCTCGCGGCGATCCCCGGGCGCGGTTTCGGATTGCCCGTATCGGCTTCCGCTGGCTGAGCGGCTTGCCGTCGGGCAACAGGGCGAGACGCCGTCGAGCGGCCATGAGCGATATCGGGAGATTTGCCGATCACCACCGCGTGAGGCTGTAACAAACGTGTCGGGCTCCGCGAAACGGTCGTTATGGCAAGAGACCATAGCGATGTTCGAAAGGCCGATCGTGACCGACATCAAGCCCGTGCTGCCCCGCACTCCCGTGCCGAGCCTCGAGCTCCAGCTCGCTCCCGATGGGGCTGCCTTCAGCCTCCATGCCGAGCGCCCTGCGCATTTCTCGCTGGTCGTGGTCTATCGCGGGCTGCACTGCCCGATCTGCAGGACCCAGCTGCGCGACCTGGAAAGCAAGCTCGACGCCTTCATCGAGAAAGGCGTCCGCGTCATCGCGCTCTCGACGGACAGCGAGGAACGCGCCGCGCGCGCCAAAACGGACTGGGGCCTGCCGAGGCTGCGCGTGGGTTATGGCTTCTCGCTCAATGCGGCGCGCGAATGGGGCCTGTTCCTGTCGGCCGGCCGCGGCACGACCTCGATCGGCGTCGAGGAGCCTGCGCTCTTTGCCGAGCCGGGGCTCTTCCTGGTTCGGCCGGACGGCACGCTCTATTTCTCCAGCGTTCAGACCATGCCGTTCGCGAGGCCATCCTTCGCTGACATCCTCGGCGCGATCGACTTCGTCATCGCCAAAGACTATCCGGCGCGTGGCGAGGTGGCGACGCTGGAGGACGGATTGGCGGCGTTCTGATGAGGGTGACGCGCAGAACTCTCATGCTCGGCTCGGCCGCCGGCGCCTTCGGCGGCCTGCCGCCGGCCGAAGCAGCCGACCCCTATCCACCGCCGTTCAGCACGCCTCACGCCCAGTTCACCGTTCTCGATCCGCGCGAGGAGGCCGGCCACATCTCGCTGCGCGATCTCGAGGGTCGACGGCGCACGCTCGCGACCTATCGCGGCAAGGCTGTCCTGCTCGCTTTCTGGGCGAGTTGGTGTCCGCCCTGCCGACGCGAACTGCCGATCCTGCACCGGCTCCAGAACCAGGCGAAGAGCGAGCCCTTCACGGTCGTGCCGGTGTCGCTGGATCGCGACGCTGGAACGGCCGCCGCCTACATCCGACGGCTCAAGCTGGACGGGTTTTCCAGCTTCATCGACACCGGCGGCGAGGTCGCCTCCGGGCCGAAGTCGAAGGTCGCGACACCCTTCCCGCTCTACGGCATGCCGATGAGCTACGTCATCGACGCGAGGGGGCGCAGCGGAGGCTATCTGACCGGAGAGGCCGACTGGAGCGCGCCGGAGGCACTCGCTTTGCTGCGCTTCTACGCCCGGTCCTAGGCGTCGGCGGCGGGAGATCCCCTGTCGCCCACGCTCATTCATCATCCTTGAATCAGAGGCCGTCGCGGGATTGGCCCCATCATCCTCAAGCGCGGAGCGGCGCGGCCAACTCTGGCTCAGTCCCTGCCGATCATCACGTCGAGGCGCTCGCCGGTATCGGTCTCGATCGTGGCGCGCGGTCCCCGCAAGACGAGGAACCGCGCGACGCGCTGCGTGACCGGAGCCTTGCGGAGGACCACGGCGCGCCCGCCCTTGAAGCCGATCGCAGCCAGGTCTTGGCGTGACAGCGACGGGATCACGATCTCGGGCGTACCATCCCCGTCGAGGTCCCCGATCTGCGCGAGATCGAGGTCGCGCTCGCCCAGGCGGTGATTGGTGAAGCCGTCGATTCGCGAAACCTCGACGAGCGCCCTGCCCGCCAGACGGTAGAGACGCAGCGAACCCGCCAGATGCGGCGTGACCACGGCCGCGAGCATGGCCTGCCCCGAGCCGACAAAATCCGCGACGCCGACCGGGTTGAGCCAGCGGTTGCGCTGCCCAATGGCCGGGCCCTCGGCGAGGGGCTCGATCGCGTGCCGGCCGATCCGGTAGACTGCGAGGGCGGCGCCGCGATCGAGATAGGCCTTGACCAGGATCGCTTCCGGCTGCCCGTCGCCATCGAGATCCGCCAGGCGAACGCGGCGGTCCTCGAAGACCGCGTCAGGACCCAAGCGAAACAGCAGGCGCTGTCCGTCCCGCTCGACGACGAACCCGCCGGCTTCGATCGCATCCCCCAGAACGCCATGGCCATAGCGCGTCGTCGGATCGACGAGATAGGCGACCATTCCCCTGCTCCGGGTGACCTCGCCATCCGGCCGACGCAAGAGGTCCTCAGCCTGCGCGCTGCCGCCACAGCCGATGGCCAAAGCCATCGCCATGATCAGGTGGCCACCCGGTGTCGCAGCATGTCAGCCTCTTCCCAGCGCCGAGTCGCCATTTGGGGCCAGGCCGCGCTCCGCCATGGCGTTGAAGTTCCCGTCGAAATGGATTGCGAGTTCGACGTGCGCGTTGCCGGCGACGATGACGTCGGCGGGATGCGACGCGCCATGGCGGCATCGGAAGACCGTTTTCGGGTCGATGCCGCAGCTCCGGAAACAACGCGTCGGGATCAGCCCGCCGGAGGTCGAGCCCCGATCGGCGAAGGAGGCCCGCACCTCCGTGGCCCGCTCCGGCCTTGCGCCGATCGCGAGGCCCGGCCGCGCCCGGACGATGTCGTGGGTCGAGGGGAGCCTGTCATAGCCTACAGGGGCGATGGCGGCCGCACCGGCCAGAAACAACGAGCGGCGGTTCAACATCGCTTATCCCTGTGCGGCGCCGGACCGGACCAGGCCCTGGAGGGTCGTCCGCGGCGGGTTTTGCCGGTACCGAGAAATGACGGGCGCGGGGCCCGTAACGTTACGCCACGACAGAGCGAATACCGGATCGTCACGGACAGGGATGCGATGACGCGCGATCGGACATGGCTGCTCTTCGGCGGCCCCTATGGCAACCTGCAGGCCACCCAGGCGCTGCTGGCGGAGGCCGGGCGGCTTGGCATCCCTCCGGACAGGATGCTCTGCACGGGCGATCTCGTGGCCTATTGCGGCAATCCGGTCGAGACGATCGATCTGATCCGCGAAAGCGGCATCGCCGTGGTCGGAGGCAATTGCGACGAGCAGCTGGGCGCGAGCGCGAGCGACTGCGGCTGCGGGTTCGAGCCTGACAGCGCCTGCGCCAGATTATCGGCCGCCTGGTATGCCTTCGCCGACAGTGTCGTCAGGCCCGACCAGCGTCGCTGGCTGGCCTCGTTGCCAGGACGCATCGACCTGCAGATCGGCGGGCGGAGCCTCGCGGCGATCCACGGCTCGGCCCACTCCATCAACAGCTTCATTTTCGCGGGCACGCCCGAGGGCGAGAAGCGCCGCAGTCTCGACGCGCTTGGCGGTGATGGCGTCATCGGCGGCCATTCGGGCCTGCCCTTCACCCAACTGCTCGGAGGGCGACTTTGGCACAATCCGGGCGTCATCGGGATGCCGGCCAATGACGGCACGCCGCGTGTCTGGTTCAGCATCGTCAGCGAGACAGAGGCTGGGCTTGCCATCGCGCATCGGGCCCTGCCCTATGATCATGAAGGCGCACAGGCCGCCATGCGCAGCGCCGGCCTGCCCGAAAGCTACCGCAAAGCGCTTGCGACCGGGCTCTGGCCCAGTCTCGACGTCCTGCCCGATCGCGAACGCGCCGAGACGGGACGGCCGATCACGGAAGCGTCGACGCTCTGGCCGGCGCGCCAGCCCGCCCGGGCGCTCCCTGCGGTCTGACCGGTTTCAGGACGCCCGAAGGCTCTGCAGAAGGGTGAGTCTCAGGTGGAGGAAGGTGGTCCGGAGCCAGCCCCGGTCGCGATACTTCCGGGCGCTGGTCGTAACCGTCGCGCCGACAGGCTGAATCGCCAGGCCTGCGCGCCGGGCGTCGCGGACCAGTTGGTGGTCCTCGCCATGCGCCGCGGTCTCGTCGTAACCGCCAAGGGCATGGAACGTCGCGGCAGGGAGGCACAGCGCCTGATCGCCGAAGGGCAGGTCGAAAACCCGTGAACGGAAACGGACGCCGCCTTCGGTCAGACGCATCAGGCCGCCGCCGTCAAAGCGCAGGTCGAAATAGCGCAACGCGGCGTGCTGCTCCTGCAGCCCCATGAGCAGCTTCGACACGGCATCTTCGCCGAGCGTCGTGTCGGCATGCACGAACCAGAGATGGCGCCCTCGAGCGACGGAGGCCGCTTGGTTCATGCTGGAGGCGCGCGTTCCCCCGCGCGCGAGAATGATCTCGAAGGTCTTGGGAAGGGTCGCCAGCAGCGCTTCCGGAACACCCTCGTGCTCGGCCAACGGGATGATCACGGAGACGAGCGCGCCCTCAGCGCGCGGTTCGGGCGGACGGACATCCAGCGTCACGGTGTCGTGCATCATAGACCAGGCCCCATGTCGATGTCCGCGACGCCCGTCGGAGCCGTAACATTCGACGTCGCACATCGTCGCTTTGCAACGCTTGCAGGATGATGGGCGCGCGCCCTCGAGCTGCAGCGACTTCTGATCAGGCACGCACAAGCTCAGGTCAACCTCGCGAAACAAGCAGGCGAGCCCGCCAGATCAGCGGCTCGCCCAGCCGGCGAACTCCTCGAGCGCATACGCCTTAGCGTGCAGCGCCCAGCCTGTGCCGCGATGCCTGAACCCGCCCTGCCAGCGCTCGGGCCGGCGATAGGTCCGCTCGGGCGTCGGGCCCTAGCCGTCGAAGATGGCCATGCCGTTCACGACCTTGCTGACGTCAGAAAAACCGCCGCGCGGTCCGCGGGACCCGACTGAGGTCACGACAGGGCCGACACGAAGCCGTGAACCGCGTAACGTCATACGGATCCGGCGCGAACACGCTGTCAAACCCGAAGTCTGCGTCCCGAAGCGACCCCCATGGCCGATCCTGCACCTGCCTCGCTCCCGCCGAAGCGCCCCTTGCGGCAGGACGGAGTCCTGAAAGCCGATCTCTGCATCATCGGTGCGGGTTCCGGCGGGCTGTCGGTCGCGGCCGGCGCTGTGCAGATGGGCGCTTCGGTCGTCCTGATCGAAAAGGGCGAGATGGGCGGCGATTGCCTCAACACCGGCTGCGTGCCGTCCAAGGCGCTGATCGCTGCGGCCCATGCCGCCCAGGCCGTGCGTGACGGCCAGCGCTTCGGTGTCCATGCCGCCGAGCCCGAGATCCGTTTCGAAGAGGTTCACGCCCATGTGCATGGCGTGATCGGCGCGATCGCGCCGCATGACAGCGTCGAGCGGTTCGAACGGCTCGGCGTGCATGTCATCAAGGCTGCGGCGCGTTTCCTCGACCGGGATACGGTCGAGGCCGGCGGGGAAACGATCTTGGCGCGCCGCTTCGTGATCGCAACCGGCTCGCGCGCCGCCGTGCCGCCGATCCCCGGCCTCTCGGACGCCGGCTATCTTACCAATGAGAGCGTCTTCGAGCTGCGGGAGCGCCCTGAGCATCTGATCATCGTCGGTGGCGGACCCATCGGCATCGAGATGGCGCAGTCCTTCCGTCGCCTGGGTTCGCGGGTGACCGTGATCGAGACGTTCGGCATCCTCGCCAGGGATGAGCCGGAGGCCGTCGAGGTCGTCCGCGCCGCGCTCCTCCGCGACGGCGTGACACTGCTCGAGAAGGTCGGCATCAGCGACGTCAGGCGCGACGGCCCGGTCGTGACGGTCACGCTCGATGGCGACAGCGCCGTTGGACGGTGCGTCGCGGGCAGCCACCTGCTCGTCGCGGCAGGCCGGCGCCCGAACGTCGAAAACCTCGGCCTCGACGCGGCCGGCGTCGCCTTCGCGCCGAAGGGGATCACGGTCGACGCGCGTCTTCGCACCAGCAACCGCCGGATCTTCGCCATCGGCGACGTTTCGGGTGGCCCGCAGTTCACCCATATCGCCGGCTATCATGCCGGCATCGTCATCCGGAACGCCCTGTTCGGCTTGCCCGCCAAGGTCGACTACACGGCCTTGCCCTGGGTGACCTATGCCGATCCCGAACTCGCCCATGCCGGTCTCACAGAGGCGCAGGCGCGCAAGGGCGGCCATGACGTCCAGATCCTGACCTGGTCCTTCGCGCTCAACGACCGGGCCCAGGCGGAGCGCGCCACCGAGGGGCTGGCCAAGGTCGTTCTGGGCCGCAAGGGCCGGATCCTCGGGGCCACGATCGTGGGACCCCGCGCGGGCGAACTGATCGGCACCTGGGCCCTGGCGATCGCGTCTCGCCTTCGGATCGGGGCTGTGGCGAGCGCGGTGCTGCCCTATCCGACGCTGTCGGAGATCTCGAAGCGCGCCGCCGGCAGTTACTACACGCCGAAGCTCTTCGGCTCCGCGACGCGCCGCGTCGTCGGTTTCGTCCAGCGTTTCCTGCGCTGATCCCGAGAGACAGCTCATGATGGCCCGCCTTCTCACCGACCGGCGCCTCTGGCTCGCCCTGGCCGCGCTCGCCCTGATCCTCATCGTCCGGCAGACCGGGGTTGCGAGCTATCTCTCGCTGGACACGCTCAGGACCCATCGCGTGACGCTGACGAACTGGGTCGAGGCGAACCATCTGGCCGCTGCGCTGGCCTATGTCGCCGTCTATGTCGCCGCTGTCGCCTTCTCGATGCCCGGCGCGGTCTTCCTGACACTGTCGGGAGGGTTCCTGTTCGGAGCGGTGTTCGGCACGCTGCTGACCGTGATCGGTGCCACGATCGGAGCGACGCTGATCTTCCTGTTCGCCAGGGCCCTCTTCGGCGACAATGCGCTCGACCGCTTCGGTGCCCCGGCGGCGAGGCTGGCGGAGGGCATCCGCCAGAACGCCGCCTCCTATCTGCTCGTGCTGAGGCTGGTGCCGCTCTTCCCGTTCGTCCTGGTCAATCTGGTGCCGGCCTTCGTCGGCGTACCCCTCGCGACCTATGTGCTGACCACCTTCTTCGGGATCATGCCGGGGACGGCGGTATTCTCGCTGGCGGGCGCGGGGCTCGGCTCGGTTCTCGATCAGGGCGGCGCAGTGTCGCCCGGCTCCATCCTCACACCGCAGATCATCGGTGGCCTCGTGGGGCTGGCTGCGCTGTCTCTGGTCGCGATCCCGATCCGGAAGCGCCTTGCGGCCCGAGAAAACCAGACCGGGTCGTAACGTCCGCCAGCGTCCATCCGTAAGGAGAGCCATGATGACCGCCGACATCCGATCTCACAGGCTCACCCGGCGCGCCGTGCTCGGCCTCGGACTCATGGTCCTCGCGGGCCCGGCCTGGGCCCAGGCCAGAGATGTCGATGCAGCCTATGACCGGCTCCTTGGGCGCTATGTCGGCGCCAGCCCCGATGGGGTCAACCGGGTCGACTTCATCGCGGATTTAGGCGGAAATGATGCCGGGCTGATCGCGCATTTCCGCCGCTATGTCGAGCCGGCGCTGGCCCAGCGCCTCGCCGGATCGCGGCGGATCGCCGATGACGACTATGGCTGGTCGTTGAACGGGCTCCGCCCCGTCCCGGCGCCGCGCGGCTGAGCCCGCAGATGACGGACCGCTCCATGATGACACGCCTTAACCGGACACGGCTGTTGGTCGCAGCGGCGGCCGCCACGACCCTGGCGGCGGGCGCAGCCATCCTTGTCGTGACGGCACAGCCCCGGCTGGCTCCCTGGACGCTCGACCCGACGGATCCGCGCGTGTCGCTGGAGGATGTCGAGCGTGAGGTGGCTCGACGTCATCCGGTTCCGGAGGTCGAACCCGCGGGCCTGGCCGCCATGCTAGGGCGCGGCGAGGCCATGCTGTTCGACGTGCGCACGCAGGAGGAGTTCGATGCCGGCCACCTGCCGGGCGCGATCCGGATCGAACCCGGCAGCTCGGCCGCCGAAATCCTCAGTCTTCACCGCGATCGGCTGGGCGACGGGCCGGTCGTGTTCTATTGCGCTGTCGGCGTGCGCTCCTCGCAGTTGATGACGGCAACGCTGAAGCAGATCGCCCCCCACGCCGGCGGCGGCGTCTACAATCTGCGCGGCGGCATATTCCGTTGGGCGGCGGACGGCCGCGCCTTGGTGAAGGGCGATGGCCCCGGCAAGGCGCATCACTTTGACGCCAGCTGGGGCCAGTTGCTGGCCAGGACGACACCGCGTTGACGGCCGCTACGGGTCCAGACGTCTCCGTGACAGGTCGATCCGCCTGGGATTGCCGCGGATCAACGCTGCTCGCCAGGCTCGGCGTCCGCATTGGGGTGCCGAGGGTGATCGCAGTGGTCTGGCGCGAGCGTTTACCCGATCCGGGGCCTTACCGCGCCGTCTCGCGCGGCGGCCCCACGCGTGAGGGGGCGTCGTGATGCCGAGCGAGGCGCCGATCGGGTTCGGCCTGATGTGCAAGCCGCCGCGGCCCGGCACGGCCAAGACCCGGCTGGCCGCGGCCATCGGCTCCGACAGGGCGGCGCGCCTGGCGCGCGCCTTCCTCAAGGATTGTGCTGCCGCCGCCGTCGCGGCAGCCCGGCTGCAGCGGCTCGACCGTGCGGCGTTCTTTCGCCCGGCCGATGCCGCAACCGAGATCGGCGCGATCCTCGGGCCGGGATGGCCTCTGGAGTTTGCCGATACCGGCGACCTCGGCGCGACGATGCAGGACGTTCTCGCCCGGCTGCTGCAGCGCTGCCAGGGCGGCGCGATCATCATGGGCGCGGATGTTCCGCTGATCACGGGCGAGGCCATCGCCGCCGCCGCGCGCAGCCTTCGCGAGGGCAATGACCGCCGGATCGTGCTTATCCCGAGCGTCGATGGCGGCTATTGCCTGATCGGTGTGCGCTCGCTGGAGGCGGCAGCCTCCCTCTTCGCACCAATGCCATGGAGCACGTCGGGCGTGCTGCGCGAGACGCTGAGCCGCGCCGACGCGGCCGGCTTGACCGTGCAGATGCTGCCGCCGCAGCGCGACATCGACGAGGCCGCCGATCTCGACTGGCTGCGCGCCAGCCTGGCGAGCGGCGACGCCGCGGCAGCCTTCACCCGCGCCGCTCTGGCCGGCATGGCGGAGGCGCGGCCATGACGGGCCACCGGCTCGTTCTCGTCGGCGGGGGGCACGCCCATGTGCAGGTGATCCGCGCGCTGGCGCAGCAGCCCGAACCCGGCATGACGATCACGCTGGTGACCGACCGGTTGCTGACGCCCTATTCGGGCATGCTGCCCGGCCATGTCGCTGGGATCTACAGCCATGCCGAGATGCATATCGACCTCGGTCGGCTGGCAGAGGTCTGCGGCGTAACGCTGGTCGGCTCCGCGGCGGCCGCGATCGACCGCGCCCGGCGGACGGTGACGACGGAGGACGGTGCCAGTGTTCCCTACGATACGCTCTCGCTCAATGTCGGCATCACGCCGGATCTTTCGGGCATCGCCGGCGCCGAGGAGCACGGCATCCCGGTCAAGCCCATCAGCAGCTTCATCGCGCGTCTGGACGCGCTTCTGGAGGCGGCCGCCAGGGCCGATGGCCCGCGCCGCATCGTCCTGGTCGGCGGGGGCGCGGCCGGGGTGGAGCTTGCGCTGGCGTTGAAGGCGCGGCTGACGGGGCTCGATCCGAAGGGCCGGCCGTTCTGGATCGGTCTCGCCGCGAGCAACGGGCTCGTCGCCACGCTCAATGACGGCGTGCGCCGGCGGGCGAGAGCCGCGCTGGCCCGTCATGGCGTGACACTGCTGGACGACTTCCGTGTCGTCGAGATCAATGCGCAAGGCCTGCGCGCGCAGGACAAGCGCTTCGTCACGGCCGATGCGGTGCTCGTATCCACCGCCGCGCGCGCTCCCTCCTGGCTCGCCACGACCGGGCTTCCTACCGACCGCCATGGATTCGTTCAGACAACGCGGTGCCTGACCTGCATCGACGATTCCGCGGTCTTCGCCGTCGGTGACTGCGCGACCGTGGCCGAAGACCCGACGCCGAAAGCCGGTGTGTTCGCCGTCCGACAGGGTGCGGCGCTCACAGCCAACCTGCGCCGCAGGGCACGCGGCGAGGTGCTGGCGCCGCATCGGCCGGACCGCAACTATCTGACGATCCTGATGACCGGCGACGGGTCCGCCATCGCCGGTCGCGGCGGCTGGTTCGCGGTCGAGGGCCGCTGGGTCTGGCGCTGGAAAGACTGGATCGACAGACGCTTCATGCGGCGCTTTTCGGAATTTCGGCGCTGACCCTCACGGGAGCATCGTTCCCGCCGCGCCGTCATGTCCGGTTCCGTGAAAAGAGACGCGACAGCAGGACGGTGCGTCACCACCGCAGCATGGCGCGGCCCAGTGCGGCCCCCGCCAGGCCAACGATCAGGGCGGCGAGGCTGTACCAGGTCGCGATGAAGAGCGGGCTGTCCTCATTGCAGAACAGGCCATAGGCGAAGATCGCGAGGCCGGCGGAGGCGAGGCCGGCCAGCGCGCCGGCGGCGACGGGCTCGGTCGTGGCTCCCCGCCGGAGGATCGTGAGGCAGGCGATCAGCGGCAGGGCCGCCAGGGCCGGAACGAGCGTCAGGCAGGTGACGATGCCCTTGCCGAACAGCCTCGCCCACCCGTCGTCGAGACCGTGGCGCAGCAGATCGGTCGCCACGACGAGGCCGAGGAACCCGACGACGGCGATGAGCCATTTTGAGGCCGCCGGAGCCTGGACCTCCGGCCGGGAGAGATCGAGCGCGCCCGCGATGGCCGTCAGGGCGATCAGCGCACCGAGCATCAGTTTCACCAGCGTCGGCACCAGGCCCGCCGTGACGAGATCGGGGCGCACGCCCATGATCCCAAGGAAGCCGACGCCTGCGAGCGCCGCCGCCGTCGGCCACCAGCGTAGCAGGATCGTGCTGACGGGCTTCGGCTGGTTCGGCAGATCCTGGACCAGCAGGTCGATCATGTCGTCAGTCCGCATCGGCTCTCCCCTTGAAGGTGCGGGCCAGCTGTCTCAGGGCCCGATGCAGCGCGACCCGCACCGCACCCTCGCTCATGCCGAGTTGACCTCCGACCTCCGCCGCGCTCCGTCCGGCGAGCGACACCTGCTCCACGATCTGACGCTGGCGCCCGTCGAGGGCCGACAGCATGCGCTGCACATCGAGCTGGCTCTCGCCGCCGTCGTCAGGCGCGGCGAGGGTCTCCACGGCGTCGTCGAGATCGACCTCGCCGCGCGCGCCAACGCGGCGCAGGAGGTCGATAGTCTTGTGACGCGTCACGGCGTTGAGCCAGGGCGTCAGCGGCATCGACCGGTCCCAGGTCGCGCGCTTCAGATGGACGGCGAGCAGCGTTTCCTGAACGATGTCCTCGACATCCGCCTGCCCACGTCCCGCGCGCATCAGAACCTGCCGCACCCTGCCACGCAGATGCGGAACCAGGGCGCGCAACAGCATCCTGTAGGCGACCTGGTCGCCATCGAGCGCCAGTCGCATGAGGCGGCTCCATTGGTCGTGTCCCATAGCGTGGTGTAGCTGACGGTGGTCACCGGCGATTGCCGGTTAGGTTTGGGTTGTGAACGCCAACCCTGAACCGAGAGATCCCCGA